>JALOQB010000328.1 GCA_025453595.1 Polyangiaceae bacterium | reverse complement strand
CCTGGCCGAAGCCAGGTAGTTCCGGCGGAACCCCGGCAAGTAGCTCAGCGACCGTCAGGTCTCTGAGAAGCCCCTCCGTTCTCGGAGGGGAGGTTCACCAGCCCGACTTCCCCGGCCTCCATGCGCTCGATCGGCCCCCCCCGGTGGACCTGCCCCGGCGCCCTGCGGGCCAGCGCCTCTCGCGCCACCTGGGGCTCCTGCAGCCACTCGGTGCCAAGGCCCGCGTAGGTGCACACCAGCCGCAGCCCGACCCGGTCCACGTGAAACCCCGGACACATGGATCGATCCGAGGCGTGGAGCCGCAGCCCGAGTTCGTCCGCCTCCGTCAGATCGCGGTACAGCTCCCCCAGCCAGCTCACGTCCTCGAGCCACGCGGCGCGCCCTGCCCCCTCGATCCCTCGCAGCAGCTCCTCCGCGCCTCGCGCCGGATCCACGCAGCGCACCGATCGGTCCAGGCGCAGCGACCCCAGCGCCTCGCGGGCGAAGCCGCAGGCTGGCCCCGGCGCTGGTCGCTGGAGCACGCACACGTTGCGTTCTCCCTCGAGAACCAGGGCCAGATCCGCCGGGTGAACCACACGGAGGCCAGACAGCGCAGCAGGGGGCGCGAGACGTACAACCATGCGTCTTGCATATTGCAATTCAGTTGCAGTCGCAACATGCGTGCGATAGCCCCCGGGTAACACGGGACACGAGGAAGAGGTCCCAGGCGAAGGAACGACGATGAAGAAGCTGGCTTGGATTCTGGTGGCGGCAGGGCTGGTCGGGTGCGGGGACGACGGTGGATCGTCGGGGGACGGTGGGAGCGCAGGGCAAGGTGCGGGCGGGACGAGCGGGGCCGGGGGGGCCATCGGGGCAGGGAGCGGTGGGGAGGCAGGGTCCGGAGGTTCCGGGGGGGACGCGGGGTCCGGAGGTTCCGGGGGGGATGCGGGGGCGGTGCAAGGCGGGGCGGCAGGCGAGGCCGGGGCGGCAGGGGCCGCGGGCGGGGCAGGGACCGCGGGGGCGGCGGGCAGCGCGAGCGGCGCGGTGGCGTGCGGCCAGTGTTTCCCCCTGGAAGAGCTGCCGGAGGGGCTGCGCAAGAAGGCAGAAGAGGCGCTGCTGCTGGCGCTGGACACGGAGGCCCTGTTCACCATCGTGGGGGGGTTGAAGCCGATGAGTTCTGGCTTCCTTTCCGTCGATTTTGCGGCGGACAAGCCGGAGCCTGCGGCGGTGGCAGAGGCGCGGCAGATCCTGGCGGCGCTGCGCTGCGGCGATGGCATCGGCGCTGACCTCCAGGTGTTCAACGCGGTATTTGACGGGGAAAAATCCGCGGAGGGGATGTTCTTCCGGCGGCCCCGCTTCGACGCCGTGGTGAGCGAGCGCCCGGTGTTTGGAGAGATCGGCATCAAGGACTGGACCAAGCCCATGGAGGTGGTGGACGCGGTGGACAAGGACCCGACGACCAGGCGGTTCCGGGCCTACGGGTACCTGTTCGGATACCCGGATCACGCGGTCGATTTCTTCGTGCAAGCCGAGGAGGAAGAGGCGAGCACCGGGAAGTTCGTCCAGCGAGATTTCTTCCACATGCCGACCTTCGCCAAGCTCACCGGCGGCTACACCTACGCGGTGCCGAAGGGGTACAAGCCGGTCGAGGTCGACCTCGATCTGCGCGCCAGGGCGGCGGACGTGCTGGCCAGCTACCAGAAGCGCCGCGCCCAGTTCATCGGGGAAGGCAAGGGCGGTGCGGTGGCGCTGCTGCGGTCGTGGTTTGACGACGGCACGGGCCAGTGCTCCCCGGACAACGCGGTGGTGGAGAAGGGCTCGGGGGATTACAAGCTACCGGCGAGCTGCTGGAGCGGCCTGAAGTCGTGCAATCCGACGACGAACGAGGGCTGCGACGGCGCCAGCGGCTGGGCCTGCGACCTGGGGAACGGAGGGGCGCAGTGCTTCGAGCCGCCCAACACGCAGAAGCTGGGAGAGAGCTGCGACGGCAGCAAGGGCCCGTTCTGCGAGGGCGGTACCCACTGCGGAGGCAAGACCTGCGAGGCCTTCTGCTGCGCCAAGGAAGACTGCCAGGGCGACGAGGTCTGCGAGGCCTTCGACGCGAAGCAGGGGACCCTCGGGGTGTGCCGCAAGCCGGGGGCCTGCAAGGGCTCCGGCGGGTCATGCACCAAGAACGACGACTGCTGCTCCGGCGACTGCCACATCGACCACTGCCACTGAAATGCAGCGACCAAACGGCCCGTTAATCCGGAAATATAAAGCCCCACGGCGCGCGACGAGGTGCCTGGCGCGAGGGCGGTGGGCGAGGGGGCCGGCGGGGGCGTGGGCGACGAAGTCGCTGCGCAGCTCGTCGATCCAGGCGTCGCCGTGGGCCAGCACGAGGGAGCGACCCGGGCCCGAGGTGAGCATGGCCTCGAAGAACGAGAGGGCGCTCTCGTGCTCCATCGGGTGGGCCACCGCTGCGTCGAGGAGCAGCTCGGCGCCGGCGGCCTCGATCTGCTCGGGCAGCGCGGCTTCCCAGGTGGGCACCGGCAGGGAGAGCCGGCGGGCGATGGCCTGACGGAACCAGGAGAAGGGGCCCTCGTCCTCGACCTCGGAGGGCCAGAACATCACCGACAGCAGGCCGCCCGGCACCAGGGCCTCGACCCAGCGGCGCAGGGCCAGCGGCGGATCTTGCATCTGCTGCAGGCCAAAGAGCGAGAGCACACCGGCGCAGGGGGGCCACCCGTCGGTGTCCGTCGCGTCGCCGGTCTGGGTGCGAATCAAGGGGAGGTGCCGGGTGCGCTGGTAGGCGAGCTGCAGCATGCCGGACGAGAGATCGACCCCCAGGATCTCGCGCTCCGGGTGGAGCTGGTGGAGGCTCACCAGCTCGGGCCCCGTCCCGCAGCAGGGGATCACCAGGCCCCCCGGGGGCAAGGGGACCGCCAGCCTCGCGCAGGCGTCGCGGAGCCAGGGCTCGAAGCGAGGGACAAAGTACGTGTCGTACCCGATCGCCGCCTGATCCCAGGCGACGGTCAGTGCCATCTTTCGGTCTCGCTCGCTCATCATCACCCTCGCTTGCAGCCGTCGTCCTGGCACGCATTGTCCACGGTTCTGGCGCTCTTGGGGGGAGGAACGAAGCGGGCCAGCGCCAGCGCCGCCGGCAAGGGGCCGGATCGAGGGCCCCCCGCCGCCAGCCAGCCGCACAGCGCCTCGACCCGGCGCCGGTGGAGCACCTCGCCCAGCCACACGGTCTGGCTCCGCTCCCCCTCTTGCCAGCGCACCACCACCACGTTCGAGCGCTCGCACACGTCCAGGCACCCGGTGATCCGCACACGACCCACCCCCGCCTGCTCCACCGCCGCCTCGATCGCCTCCAGCTGGGCGTCGTGATCCACCCCGGGGTGCTTGCGCCTCGTCCCGCAGCAGCAGTCCCTGCACACCAGCACCGTCACCCCGTCTCGCTCCGTCGTGCCCATGGCCCGGTCGATTCTGCTACTTATCGCAACCATGTTGCAATAATTCTCGCTCCCCCGAGAAAGGACAGGAGACCATGCTGGGAGGAAGCCGCAACGACGAGGAGAAGAGGCGCCGGACGAGGGAGGTGAAGGGCTGGGCCAGGGAGCTCTTCGAGGCAGGGGAGGAGGACACGGTGATGGTGACCGAGCTGAGGTGCACCGAGCCCGGATGCCCGCCGGAAGAGACGGTGATCGCCCTGCTGAAGGTGGGGGAGAAGCGCCAGGCGAAGGTGCACAAGCCGCTGGTCGAGGTGACGAGGGAAGACGTGGAGCGGGCGATCCGGGGAGGGCACGCTTAACGAGGGGCGAGATCTGGCGCAGGATGGGGGGGTGAGGCTGCGATCCTTCAAGCTGCAATTTCAGGAGCGACGGGCGCGGGTGGTGCCCCTGGAGGGCCCGGGGGGGTGCCCGTTCTCGGGCCCCGGCGTGGACCGGCTGGGGGAGGCCTTCGAGGAGCTCCGGGCGCTGGCGGCGCCGCTGCTCCGGGAACTGGAGGGGCTGGAGCCCGGGATCCAGGTGCGCTCGCTCTCGATGGATCTGGAGCGAGGGAGGCTGCTGGCCACGCTGGAGGCGGAGGGGCGCCCCCGGGTCATTCGTATAGAAACTCCCTACATCATCGAGCGGCTGCTGGGCCAGAGCGAGGGGCTGCTGGCGGCGCTGGCGCGAGGGGCTCAGGAGGCGCTGGGGGCGCGAGAGGCGGCGGGGGAGGGTACACTGGCGGGCCATGGGGTTCCTGGAGCCGAAGCCGACGCCGTATGACCCGCTGAGCTGGGTAAAATTGCCGCTGGAGCAGCGGGGTCGGATGGCCTGCGAGGCCTGGTCGACGGATGGCTACGGGACGCCGCCGGCGGTGTTCCTGTTTTACCTGGCGAAGATGGGCCTGTACGTGGGGGTCTGGCTGCTCTTCTGCGGGCTGAGCCCGGCGCTGGGAGGGGCAGGGGAGGTGGGTCGCTGGTGGCTGCACCCGGTGGCGTTCCAGAAGGCGATCGTGTGGAGCATGCTGTTCGAGGTGCTGGGGCTTGGCTGCGGGAGCGGGCCGCTGACGGGCCGTTATCTGCCGCCGGTCGGTGGTTTCCTGTACTTCCTGCGGCCCGGGACGACGAAGCTGCCGCTGTGGCCCGGGGCGCCGCTGGTGGGGGGGGTGCAGCGCGGGTGGCTCGATGTGGGGCTGTACGCGGCGCTGGTGGCGGTGAGCCTGGGGGCGCTGCTCTCGCCGGCCCCGGGGGCGGCGCACTGGGCGGCGCTGGGGGTGCTGGTGCCGGCGCTGGGTGCGCTGGATCGGACGCTCTTCCTGGCGGCGCGGGCGGAGCACTACTGGGTGACGATCCTGTGCTTTCTGGTGGCGCGGGACTGGGTGGCGGGGGCCATGGCGGTGCAGCTCGGGCTCTGGTTCTGGGCGGGATTTTCCAAGCTGAACCATCATTTCCCGACGGTCGTCTGCGTGATGACGAGCAACGGACCGCTGACGCGCCTGGTGCCCTGGCTGCGCCGGGCGGTGTACCGGGATCACCCCCGGGATCTGAGGCCCTCGATGCTGGCGACGGCGCTGGCCCACGGGGGCACGGCGCTGGAGATGGGGGTCCCGATCGCCTTCCTGCTGACGCCGCTGGGGTCGAGGCCCGAGGCGGCGATCGTGCTGATGCTGCTGCTGCACGGGTACATCCTGAGCAACGTGCCCATGGGGGTGCCGCTGGAGTGGAACGTGATGGTGGCCTACGGCGGTTTTGCCCTCTTCTGGGCGCACCCGGAGGTTTCGCTGAGGCACCTGGGGGCGACGCCCTTCGCTGGCTTCCTGCTGCTGATGCTGGTGGGCCTGCCGCTCCTGGGCAACGTGGTGCCCCGGTGGGTCTCCTTCCTGCTCTCGATGCGGTACTACGCGGGCAACTGGGCCAGCTCGGTGTGGCTCTTCCGGGGCGATTCGTACCGCAAGCTGGAGCGCCTCACGACGAGCAACCGGTGGGTCTACGATCAGCTCGCGCCCTTCTACGATCGCGCGACGGCGGTGGGGCTGGTGGGCAAGGTGATGGCGTTCCGGCTGATGCACCTCCACGGCAGGGCGCTGCCGGTGCTCGTCCCCCGGGCGGTGGAGCGCCTGGATGAGTATGAGTGGATGGATGGGGAGATCATCGCGGGGCTGGCCCTCGGTTGGAATTTTGGCGAGGGCCACCTGCACCAGGAGGACCTGCTGGCGGCGCTCCAGCAGCAGTGCAACTTCGAGGAAGGCGAGCTCCGCTGCATCTTCCTCGAGTCGCAGCCCATCCAGCGGCCGTCCCTCGCTTACCGGATCGTCGACGCCCGGGCGGGGCAGCTGGCCTCGGGGGAGCTCTCGATCCAGGAGCTGCGGTCGCGTCAACCCTGGGCCGCGCCGGCAGGCGAGGGCAGCTGAAGAAGCGGTCGCTTTCTTGGCCACAGCAGGTGGGGGCAGGTAGGACCAGCGAGCGCCATGATGTCGGCCTCCTCCGCTTCTTTGCCCCGGTCTGCGGCCCCCCGAGAGGCCCCCCTGAGCCTCGCGGAGCTGGGGGGCGCGGTCCTCGCGGGCCTCGCCCCGATGCCCGCCGAGAGCGCCGCCTACCTCCTCCTCGGCATCGCCGATCACCTGGAGAAGGCACCTATCCCCCTGGATCCAAAGGCGATCCTCCTCTCCCCGGAGGGCAACCTCTCGCTGCTCACGCTCACCACCACCTCCCGCAGCGCCAACGCGGACGAGCGGGTGCTGGAGGGGCAGCTTCGCGGGCTTCTGGGGCGTCTCCTGGCGCAGGCTCCCGGGCAGGCCCCCGCGCTGACGGCGGTCGCCCGGCGGCCCCCGACCGGCAAGCTTCGCGCTTTGATCCATGAGCTGGAGGGGGCGCTGATCCCGGTGAACAGGTCCGCGGGGCGCCGGGCCCTGGCTCGCCTCCAGCGGGAGGTCGATCGGTCGAGGCACCGGATCCCGGCCCCGCTGACCCTGGAGCCGGCGCCGCTCCCGCCCGCCCCTCCAGCCCCCCCGGCGGCCCCCTCGCGCCCGGCGCCCGCCAAGGCGGCCCCCGCCCTGGCGCTGGCCCCGATCCCCTCGCTGTTGCCCCCCACGATCTGCCAGCCCGAGGTGGCGCCGGAGCCCACGGAGGCGCAGCTCCTGCCGCCCTTGCTGCTCCAGGAACCGCAGGCCGCGCCGGCCCAGGACCCCCAGGATCTCACCGAGCTGCGGGCCCCCGTTCATATGGAGTTTCACTACACGGAAAAACCATATGCTCAGGCTTCCCTTGAGGAGAGATCAAGCCTCCAGGTGCCCCCGGCAGTGGAGGCAGGGCGAGGGGAGGTGCCGGCGGTGGCGAGGGCGTTCCGGGACGAGGAGAGCGAGGGGACGAGGGCGCCGACGGTGCCGCTGCCGCGGGTCGGGAGGCCAGCGACGGTGGAGGAGCTGCTGGCGGGGTTCGAGCCGAGCGACGGGCTGAGCGAGCGGGAGGTGAGCCGGCTGTTGAAGCAGGCGGTGGGGGTGGAGCCGACGGTGTTGCCGCCGGGGGTGGAGACCTTCGGGCCGCCGGTGGTGGTGGACGTGGAGCCGTGGCAACCTGCGCCGGAGGTGGCCCCGGTGAAGACGTCGACCCCCACGCCCTACGAACCCCGCCCGCCGCGGAACCCTCGGGCCTCGCTGCTGGTGATGTTCCTGTTGTTGCTGGTGGGGCTGGGTCTGACGGTGGGGGTGTGGGTGAAAGCGCCGGGCTTCTTCTCGGGGCATGGCCCCTGAGGTTGACGGGAGAGGCGTGTTGCGCCGATAGTTTTGGCCATGCACGAGCAGAACATGGCCATCCTGAAGTCGCTTTGCGCCGTGGCCTGGGCCGACGGTCGCGTGGCGGAGGATGAAAAAGAGGTGATCGAGGCGCTGCTTCAGGCCTTCGATGCGAGCGAGGCGGAGGCCCAGCTGATCCGGGATTACGTGGCGGAGCCCAAGACGCTGGACGACATCCCGCTCACGGATCTGGACGCGAGCGATCGCCGGGTGCTGCTCCAGCATTCGGTGTTTCTCACGTTCATCGACGGCAACCAGGACGAGAAGGAGAAGGCGCTGCTGGCGGCGCTCTCGGACCGGCTGCGGATCCCCGCGGAGGAGCGGGATCAGATCATGAGCGTGGCGGAAGACAGGGCGAAGCGGTTCTTGAACCTGCTTTGAGGGCGCCGGTTCAGCCTTTTTCGTGCTTGCGAGTGAGAGAATCGATCTCTTTCAAGAGGGCGGTGGGGCTGAAGGGTTTGGTGTAATAGGCGACGGCCCCGGCCTCGAAGGCGCGCTGCTTGATCTCGGCGTCATCCATGGCGCTGATCATGACGACGAGGGCCGAGGAGGTCTCGGGCTCGGAGCGAATGCGGCGGCAGACCTCGATGCCGTCGATGCCACCGGGCAGGTTGAT
>JALOQB010000046.1 GCA_025453595.1 Polyangiaceae bacterium | reverse complement strand
CGCGGGCGTGGGCTGCGCAAGCCCACCGTTTCCACAAAGCCCCGGGGCGCAGCCCCCTCCCTTACCCGGGCGTGGGGGTGGGCGGGCAGCCCACCGTTCCCGCGAAGCCCTCGATAAAACCTTCTCGACGCTGTTCTTGCCGAGGAGGCCTGTGGGCCGCCAGAGGAGCACCGCGATGAGGACGAGGAAGGTGAGCACATCCTGGCCACCGGAGTAGCTGGTGAGCTTGGTTATTTCGCCGACGACACCGAGGAGCAGGCCGCCGAGGACGGCGCCGGGGATGGAGCCGATGCCTCCGAGGACCGCGGCGACGAAAGCGCGTGTGCCGATGGTTTGCCCCATGGTGGGGAGGGCCTGGGACTGGTCGAAGCAGTAGAGGACGGCGCCGAGGGCGGCGAGGGAGGAGCCGATGGCGAAGGTGAAGAGGATGACGCGATCGGTACGGATGCCCATGAGGCGTGCGGCCTCGACGTTGGTGGACAGGGCGCGCATGGCCTTGCCGAGCCAGGTGTGGTTCACCAGGAAGTGAAGGAGCCCCATGACCACGAGGGCGGTGACGAAGATGATGATCTGGGTATTGGGGAGGATGCGTGGGTAGCTCTTGGGGCGAGCATCGAAGACGAGGACCGCGAGGTTCTGGAGGAGGACGGACATGCCGAGGGCGGTCACGAGGGGCGTGATGCGGGACCCGACGGCCTTGCCGCTTCCGCCGCGGGACAGGATGGGTCGGTAAGCGATGCGTTCGACGAAGATGCCGGTGGCGGTGGCGACCAGCATGGAGGCGACGAGCCCGAGGGGGAAGGCGATGAGGGCGGGTTGCCCGGCGAGGCCGAGGGTGAGGGCGTAAAAGCCGGCGTAGGCGCCGACCATGAAGACCTCGCTGTGGGCGAAGTTGATCAGCTTCAGGATGCCGTAGACCATGGTGTAGCCCAGGGCTACCAGCGCGATCATGGCCCCCTGGGCCAGCCCGTTGAGCAGCGCGTTCAGCACCTGCATGAGGCGCTCACTTCTTCTCGTTGGTCGTGGCGAAGTACTGGAATTTCTTGTCCTTGATCTGGACAACGACCAGCGGTTTATCGGCGTTGCGGTTGGCATCCATGGAGATGGTGCCGGTGGCGCCCTGGAAGCCCTTGGTGGCGGCGAGCGCATCCCGGATGGCTTTGGGTTCGATCACGCCAGCGCGCCCCATGGCGTCGTAGAGCAGGCGAGCGGCGTCGTAGCCCTGAGCGGCGAGGCTGGACGGGTCGCGCTTGAAGCGCTCCTTGTAAGCGGCCACGAATTTCTTCGAGTTTTCCCAGGGGACATCGGGGGCGTAGTGGTTGGTGAAGTAGGCCCCATCCAGCTCGGCCCCGGCCCCCTTGAGCAAGTCCTCGCTGTCCCAGCCGTCGCCACCGAGGAACATGGAACCCGGGATGTTCTTCTCCTTGGCCTGCTGGGCGATGGGCACCATGTCGCTGTAGTAGATGGGGGTGAAGATGATGTCGGGCTTGGGGGCCGTGACCTGCTCGAGGTACGTCCGGAAGTTCTTCTCGCCCTTCTGGAAGCCCTTGTCGGCGACGATCTCCAGGCCCAGCTTCTTCGCGGTCTCGCGGAACGACTCGGCCAGGCCGGAAGAGTAAGGGTCCTGGGCGGCGTAGAGGATGGAGACCTTCTTCTTGTTCAGCTTCTGGGCGACGAATTCGGCGGCGGCGACGCCCTGAGCGTCGTCGGTGAAGCACACCCGGAAGACGTACTCGCGCCCGGTGGTGACCTTCACGGCGGTCGAGGACGGGGTGATCATGGGGATCTTGCTGGTGTTGGCGATGAGGCCGCCGGCGAGGGAGCGGGATGAGGCCACCTCGCCGAGGAGCGCGACCACCTTGCGGTCGATGAGCTGGCGCACCTTCTGCGTCGCCTCCGCGGCGTTGGATTTGTCATCCTCGTAGAGCACCTTGATCTTGCGGCCCTTGACGCCGCCGGCCTGGTTCACCTCGTCGGTCGCCAGGTCAATCCCTTCCTGGGTGTCCTTGCCGAACTGGGTCTCTTCCCCGGAAAGGCTCAGGTACGCCCCGACGAGGATGTCGCCGGTCTGGGGGGCCGCGGTGGCCCCTTGCCCCGAGGCCGCAGGCCCCCCATCCTTCTTGACTTCATCCTTCTTGCCACACCCCGCGAGGGCCGTGAAACCAGCGAGGGCGAGACCGATCCAGGCGCGTCGTCCAAACATGAGCGCAACAGTCAACAAGGGCTGGGGCTCCCGTCAACCCTGATTCGCCCTCTCGCCGCCTTGCTGGCCCACGAAGCGCTTGCTTTTCGACCCCATTGCCCGCAGGAACTCCCCCATGGCTACCCTCGAACGCGACCCGGCCCTCGCGGCCGCTGACCCCGAAATTGCACGGTTGATCCACGAAGAAATCATCCGTGAACGCGACACCATCCGGCTGATCCCCAGCGAGAACTACGCCTCCCGCGCGGTGCTCGAGGCTTGCGGGTCCGTGCTGTCCAACAAGTACAGCGAGGGGTACCCGCGCAAGCGCTATTACGAAGGCCAGGAGGTCATCGACCAGGTCGAGGAGCTGGCTCGCCAGCGCGTGCAGGCCCTCTTTGGCGCCGAGCACGTCAACGTCCAGCCCTACTCGGGCAGCCCCGCCAACCTCGCGGTGTACCTCGCCTTCTGCAAGCCGGGCGACACCATCATGGGCCTCGGCCTCCCCTCTGGCGGCCACCTGACCCATGGCCACGCGGTCTCCATCTCGGGCATGTTCTTCAAGAGCGTCCCTTACGGTGTGCGCCGCGAGGATCAGCGCATCGACATGGATGAAGTCCGCGCCCTCGCCCGTGAGCATCGCCCACGGCTCCTCTGGGCCGGGACCACCGCCTACCCCCGTCAGCTCGACTGGGCGGCCTTCCGCAGCATCGCCGACGAGGTCGGCGCCATCCTCGCCGCGGACATCGCCCACATCTCGGGCCTCGTCGTCGGCGGCGCCCACCCCAGCCCGGTGCCCTTCGCCGATGTGGTCTCCAGCACCACCCACAAGACCTTCCGCGGCCCCCGCGGCGGCATGATCCTCTGCAAGAAGGAGCATGCCAGCGCCATCGATCGCGCGGTCTTCCCGGGGCTCCAGGGCGGCCCCCACAACCAGGCCACCGCCGGCATCGCCGTCGCCGCTCGCGAGGCCTCCACCGACGCCTTCAAGCAGTACGCCCACCAGGTGGTCTCCAACGCCAAGGTGCTCGCGGACGCGCTCTCGGCTCGCGGCTTCCGCCTGGTCACCGGCGGCACCGACAACCACCTCATCCTCTTCGATGTCACCGACAAGGGCACCACCGGCAAGCTCGCCGCCCAGGCGATGGCCCGCGCCGGCCTCGTCGGTAACTACAATTCCATCCCCTTTGACCCGCGCAAGCCCTTCGACCCCTCCGGTGTTCGCATCGGCACCCCCGCCATCACCTCCCGCGGGATGGGCCACGCCGAGATGCACAGGATCGCCGCCTGGATCGACGAGGTGGTCGCTGCGCCTGGCGACGAGGCCCGCGGCGCCCGTATCGCCGCCGAGATCGCCGAGCTCTGCAAGGGCTTCCCGGCCCCCGGCATCCTGCTCTGATCGGCGCATCGTCGCCGACCTTGCTCCCCCGTGGATCGCGCCCTCGCACCGGCTCGGGTGGGCTCGCTCCCCGGGGGCTGCTATGCCTCGCTCCATGTCCCCCCGCTTCCTCGCGTTTGCCGCATGGTTCTCCCTGCTCACAGCCTGCGAGGTGTCCATCACCTCCAACCCCTCGCCCCAGGCTGGCGCTGCGGGGGTCGCCGGGGCCCAGGCCGGTAGCGCCGGGCAGGCGGCTGCAGGGGAGGCTGGCCAGGCGGGGGTATCCGGAAGTTCCGGACAGATCGGCGGCGAGGCGGGCGCCGCGGGGGGAGAGCCTGCGGGGCAGGGCGGCGCTGCAGGAGACGCGGGGGAGGGCGGCGCAGCGGGTGGGGGGCAGGGCGGCGAGGCGGGCGCCGCGGGGGCCCCCGAGGATCTGACCAAGGTCCGGGCCTGGGTCGAGGCGGTGACGCTGGGGCCCGAGTTCGGGGGGGACGGCAAGATCACGGCCCGCTGGACCAAGCCCATCGGGCTCAGCGTGATGAAGGGTGACCAGGCGGCTCGCAAGGACATGCTTGATCTGCTCCCCACGCTCAACGAGGCGCTCACCCCCGCCGGCGCCCCGATCTCCGTGCTGGAGGACGGGGACCCGAGCGCCGACCTCAAGGTGTACTTCACCGAGCTTGCCGAGTTCGATGCGATCGGTCAGCAGCACGGGTTCCCCTATGTCCAGGGGAACTGGGGGTATTTTTACATGTTCTGGAACGGGAACCGTGAGATCCAGCAGGGCTACGTGCTGATCGCGACGGACATGCTCTCGGGCTCGTCGTTGCGGCATTTCACCTTCGAGGAGGTGACCCAGGTGCTCGGCCTCTCGAACGACTCCGGGTTGTTTCCGGACAGCATTTTTTACTCGGACGGGAGCGACGGCGGCGCGGCCACCGAGCTGAGCCCCCTCGACCGCAAGCTGCTCTCGTTCTTCTACAAGCACGTGCCGCCTGGCTCCGACAAGGTGAAGCTCGGGCAGGCGTTTGACGCGCACTGGGACGCGGGGTTCTTAGGAGCCGCAGCAGGCCTTCCAGCAGCAGCTCCCGTCGTCGGTCCCGCAGGCGGTGCCGTTGTTGGTCCAGCTGCAGTCGCAGCTCGCCTGCTGCTCCGGGGTGCAGTTCCCGCCGCCCCCCTGCTGGTTGCAGGCCTTGACGTCGTCGAGGGGGCGCCGATCCACGCCCGAGACCTGCACGATGCCATCGGGGCAAGGCACCTCTGCGTAGCGCAGGTTCGGGTTGTCGGCGGCCTCGAACCAGCCGGTGAACCAGGCGCAGGCGTCCCGTAGCTCCTGCTGGGCCGGAGCCTGGAACACGCTGTCGCAACGGGCCTTCACGCAGGCCTTGTTGGCTTCATGGCTCGCCCCCGGGTTCTGCTGCTTGCACTGGAGCAAGAACCCCCCGTACTGGGCCCCCAGATCGTCCTGTCCCCACTGGTACGAGCATGCGTTGAACGCCCCGACCCCGCCCCCCGGGATCAGGATGTCAAACTGCCCGTTCCCCACGTCGTAGCCGATGTTCGTCGCCTGCACGATCATCGTCTTGCCCTTGAGGGCCGCCGAGCCCGGGTCGTTCCCCGCGTTGTGCGACGTGCCCGTGAACTCGACCTGGTAGCAGCGCCCGCAGATATCCCCCGTCGCCGGCACCGCCGCGTACCCGTACGAGAGCTTGTTCGAGACCTGCCACGGCGCCATGCTCTGGCACGTGTACGCGCTCTCCGGCGCGGGCCCCCCGCAGGAGCTAGGCGTGTTCGCCGCCCCCGGCCCGGTGATCGGCTCATCCTTCGCGTTGCAGCTCGTCACCGGCGACACCCCGCTCGGGACATTCGCCGCCCATGCGCAGTGCGCCTTGCAGCAATCCCAGTACCGCGTCGCGTACCCGTTGCACGCCTCGCTCCCCAGCGGAGGCGGTGAGGACGACGCTCCCCCACCCCCCGCCCCGCCGGTCCCTGCCCCACCTGCCCCACCTGCCCCTCCGGTCCCTCCAATCCCTGCAGACCCTCCGGTCCCTGCAGACCCTCCGGAGCCTCCGGATAGAGAACCTCCGGCCCCACCCGCCCCGCCCCCTGTCCCGCCTGTCCCGCCTGTCCCGCCTGCACCAGAACCCGCGGCGCCACCGCCGCCCCCGGACCCCGCGGTACCTCCGGCCTGGGAACCTCCGGACCCGCTGGCTCCGCCTCCGCCAGCCCCCGACCCGCCGGCCCCCGACCCGCCGGCCCCACCGGGAGCACCTGCCCCTCCCGCTCCACCCGCCCCGCTGCCTCCTGCTCCGCTCGTGCTCCCTCCGGAACCTCCGGATAGGGAACCTCCAGACCCACCAGCGCCGCCATCGGCAACCCCTCCTGTGCCCCCCTGGCTGGTCGGACCCGGGGGGGCGTCTTCCTGGGAGCCGCAGGCCAGCAGGGTCGAGAGCAGTAGACTGGCGCCAAGCAGCCGGCCGCGGGCCGATCGTGGGCGCATCGAGGAAGGGGGGGTGGTCATGGCTTTCAGGGTACGCGAGTCCGGGGCGAAAGGGGGGGGTAGTGCCGGGGCGGCTGAGGGAAGACGCCGGGGGTCGTCCGGTGAGGGTGACCCGCCTGCCTTTCTGCTCCGCGCTCCTGGTCCTCGCCACCTCGCTCTTCCCGGCCTGCGGCTCCGAGCCCGACGCGCCGTTGACCCCCGCCCCGGAGGCTCGCTCCTCGGGGCTCCGGGCGCTGGTCACGTCCAGCGGCGGGCTCCGGATTGTCCTGCGTGCTGGCGTCGAGGAGGCCATGGGTCACGGCCCCATCACGCTCCTCTCGGAGGAGGCTCCGCTGGTGGTCCGTCGCTCGGCGCACCTCGAAGGGCTCACCGCGGACGAGGTCCGCTGGTCCGGCCAGCAGGTCTCTCTCCACAACGAACACGGGGTCGTCTGTCAGGGCATCGTGGACCAGGTGGAGGTTGTAGGTAGGTTCCATACAAACGAGGGAATCACGGCGGACTGGTACGACGAGCAAGGGGCCCTGAAGCTGGGGCCGGAGGAGCTTTCGCGCCGGGCCTGGGAGCTGGCGCCGGAGCTGGGGAGCCTTGATCTGACCGGTCGTATCCGGGTGCTGAGCGGCGACTGCGAGGGGGCGATCTGGGCGCAGGCGAGCGAGGAGCAGAGCGCCCCGGTGGTGGCCGCGGAGCCGGCGCCGAGGGAGCTGGAGCGGCTTGCCCTGGAGGCAGAGCGAGGGACCCAGGCGTACCGTGAGGCGCAGGAGCAGTACGAGGAGTTCCGGCGGGAGGCGCCGGAGGGCAGCAACGCCGGCGGGTTCCCGGAGCGGTGGGAGGACTACAATGCCTCGGTCCACGTCACGCTCATCGCGCACCCAGGCGGGGAGACGCTGCTTGCCACGGCGATCCAGGCGGGGGAAGGCTGCGGTGATTTTCTGGGCTCGACCTTGCACCTGTGGCGCGTCGAAGGCGAGCGCCTGGAGGAGGTCCCGGCGGAGGGCCTCGACGTGGAAACCACGATCTCCGGTGCTGCCGATGTGGACGGTGACGGTCGCCTGGATCTGTTGATTCCATCAGGCTACGTTCGCCAGGAGCAGGGCGGGTTTGTCGAGCGTCGCTCGACCGAGATCCCGGCGAACCTGGGCTGCAATTGCTGAGCGCCTTGCAGTTCTGCGGGGGAGGTGAGGGGCTCCTCGGGAGGATAGCAGAGGTGCGGTGAACCCCGGCTTGTGCTCCCGGGAGTGCGATTCTTCTGACCCCTGGCGGCCCTGGGCCTGGTGGTAAGATGGTGGGGTGAACCTGCGCTCCTTCCTGATCCCCGGTCTACGTCACGCTTCCTTCCTGTCGGCCCTGCTCTGGGCGGTCGCTTGCGGTGGTGAAGATGCCTCACCTCCAGCCGGCGCCGCGGGGGCGGCTGCTGGCGCCGCGCAGGGGGGCGCGGGGAGCGGGGGCGCGGGTATATCCGGGACTTCCGGACAGGGCGGCGCGGGGGTCGGAGGGGCCGGGCAGGGGGGTGTGTCCGGAACTTCCGGACAGGGCGGGGGTGAAGCTGGGGAGGGTGGGGAGGCCGGGGCCGCGGGCGAAGGGGGCGCCGCGGGGGTCGGGGGCGAGGGAGGGCAGGGCGGTGAGGCGGGGTCCGACGGGGGAGAGTGCGCGGTGGACGCGGACTGCGAGGGGAGCCCGTTCGGCCCGCGCTGCGTGCTGTGGGAGGGGTTGCAGGTGTGCGGGTGCGAGGACGCGAGCGACTGCGTGGGGCACCCGAGCGGTCCGGTGTGCAACCCGGGGGCGCTGCTGTGCGAGGAGGCCGGAGGGCAGGGGGGCAGCGCCGGGGACGGGGGCGCCGGGGGCGAGGCCGGGATGGGGGGTGAGGGCGGAGGGGAGCCGGGCGGGGCCGCGGGCGCAGGTGGGGCTCCGGGCGCGGGGATGGGGGGGGCCGGAGGTTCCGGACAGGCGGGGTCCGGTGGGTCCGCGGGGAGCGGGGGTGGTGCGCCGGTGTGCCGGGTGACCATCTGCCTCAACGGGGCCTACGTGGGGGACCCGATGAACGGCGGGAACGGCTGGTTCGACAGCGTGTGCGCGGCGGCGCCGGGCATCCTGGAGCACTGCAAGAGCAACGGGAAGTGCTACCACTCCTTCGAGTGGATCGGCGGGACGGGGCAGGCCGAGGATGCGCTGGTGGAGGCGCTGGACAAGAACAAGGACGGGGTGGTCGACGCGAAGGATCCGCCGTGCCACATCCTGGTGGGGGGGTACTCCTGGGGCGGGGTCAACGCGCGAAATTTTGCGGAGGATCTCCAGAAGGACAAGCGCTACGCCCCGGAGCGCAGGCGCGTGCACCGCATGGTGGTGATCGACCCGTACCAGCCGACCGTGGGCAAGCTGGACATCCCGCCGAACGTCGATGCTTTCTGGGAGTTCCGGCACACGGTGGCGCCGCCGAACGACTGCTCATCCTCGTCGCCGCTGGGGCCTTACAAGGGGCTTGTGCCGCGGTGCAAGGAGGGGAAATTCTGCAGGGATTACGATTATTCGCTCAGCGGCGGGGCGACCTTCCCCACCTACTCGGGGAAGCCCAAATCGTACCTGGGCAAGCAGATCGACCACTGCAACATCACCGATGTCGCTGGCCCCGCGATGCTCAGCCTGATGGTCGACAAGTCGTACTCTCCGGCCCCCAAATCGGTGCCGGTCGCCACCTACTGAGCCCCCAGGAAGGCAGGGGCGCGGGCCCGGGGCCAGTCAGGTCAAAGAAGACCCAGTGCCTCGGAGAAGGAGAGGACGGGGGCGCCGGTGGGGGTGCCGGTGGACCAGTTGCCGTTGATGACGGTGGCGCCGGCGATATCGACGTGGATGAAGGGGAGACCGCCGCGTTTTTCGAGGGCGCGGAGGCCGGAGGCGACGTCGAGGAAGGCGGCGGGGAACTGGTGGCCGCGGGGGGTGCGGGAGGAGGGGAGGGAGTTGCAGGAGATCAGGTCTTCGGCGGCGGATTTGGGCGCGATGAAGGCGTAATCTTCGGGCCGGAGGCGGGAGATCTCCATGGGGTCACCGAGGGCATCGGCGGCGTTGCGGAGGCTATCGGCGAGGCCGCCGCGGGCGGCGTGGCCGTTGGGGACGAGGGCGGTGCAGGGGCCGAAGGCGACGGCGGCGTGGCCGGTGAGGGTGGCGACGGAGAAGAGGGCGGGGGAGGGGGCCTGCTCGGCCTCTTCACGGAGGGCGGCGAGGAGATCGGCGAGGACGAGGCGTCCCTCGGCGTCGGTGTTGCCGATGCGGACCCGGACGCCGCTGCGGGCGCGGATGATCTCGTCGGTGACGAAGCAGTTGGAGCCGATGCTGTTGCGGACGGCGCCGAGGAGCGCGATGACGCGGACGCCCCTGGGTTTGCGCTGGGCGCAGACCTCGAGGAGGCCGGCGACGGCGGCGGCCCCGCCCTTGTCGCGGCTCATGCCGGCCATGTGGCCGTCGACCTTGAGATCGGCGCCGCCGGTGTCGTAAGTGAGGCCCTTGCCGGCGAAGAAGAGGGTGCGCTCGACGGGGCCCTCGGGGGTGTACTCGAGGCGGATGACGCGGGCATGGTGCCGCTCGACGGGGAGGCTGGCGCGGGCCACGGCGGCGAGGAGCGGGTAGGCGCGGGAGAGGGTGTCCTGGTCGCGCTCGACGGAGACGCGCACCGCGGTTCCCTGGAAGCGGCCCTCGCAGTAGCGGGCCATCTGCTCGGGGGCCATGACCTCGGGCTCGGTGCCGCAGAGATCGCGGGCGACGATGCGGCCCAGCTCGATGGCGCGGAGGCGGTCGAGGTCGAGGCCCTGGGAGACGACGCCGAGGCCCGCGAGGCGGAGGGGGCGCTGGCTGGAGGCGCGGAGCTCGAAGGGCTCCCAGAGGGCGGAGAGGGCGCCGAGGAGGGCCACCTCGCTGGCGCGGCGGAAGCGCGGGTCGGTGGGGGCCGCCAGCACCAGGAGCGGGTTGCGAGCCCCGGCCTGGATGGCCCGGAGGACCGCCGCGGAGGCCGCGGTGGCGATGAGCCTCGGGTCTTGCTCCCAGGCGGTCCAGTCGTCGAGGAGGGAGACCACGAGGCGCTCCCCGGGGAGGCCCGGGGCGTGGGTGCAGGCGACGGCGGGGCGGCTGCCGGCGAGGGCAGCGTCGATCCGTTCCAGCTGGGCGAGCGCCGCCTTGAGGGGGGCGAACTCGATCTGCTGCGAGAGCGGGCCAGGGCCGACGCACAGGAGCGCGTCGTGGCCGCCGCTGGCCACGGCCTGGGCCAGCGAAGGGTGGGCGGCGAGGGGGGGCAGGGCCACCGGAGGCGGGGTCGTCATGGCGGCGGGAGCGTAGACCAACTCCGTGCTATGCGCTGGCCCATGTTGCTCCGTCGCGCCGGGTGGGCCTGCTTTGCCTTGCTGGCGGCCTCCTGCTGCCAGTCCTCGTCTCCGCTGACGACGTCCTCCCCGGCGGCCTCCGTGGCCTCGGTGGATCTCTCGCCGCCGCCGCCGCCCTCCCGCTGCGATGCGCCGGCGGAAGGCGCCACGGTGTCGCTGGGGGAGGAGCCCCACAACGACGACAGCGACAGCATGCCCTTCGCCGTCGAGGTGGGCCAGGGCACCAGCTTCGGGGATGGCTTCGCGCTCGGAGCGCTGATGCCGGACAAGCGAGGGGCGCGGGCCGCGGTGGTCACGCTGGGGGCCGACGGGGGCGGCTCGAAGATCATCCCGCTGCTGGTGGCACACGGGGACACGCCGCCACCCCGTGTCGCCTCCGCTGGCAAGGCGATCCTGGCGGGCTTGCTCGAGTCGGGCCCCTCCTCCCGGCGCCTGCGGCTGGCCCGCGTCGAGGCCGGGGCGGTGGCCTGGGGGCCCGAATTCGAGCAGGCTCGCGACGAATCTCTGGCCTTTGACCTCGTGGTTCACGAGGGGGTCGCCGCCGCCGTCTGGGACGATGAGACCCGGGACGCGGAGCATGGCCTGATCAAGATCGCCACCTTCGATCCCCAGTCCTTCCAGAAAGCGAGCGCGCCCCGGGTGATCTCCCCGCGGGGGGCCGACGCCGAGATGCCTCGCATCGTGCCCAGGCCGGGGGGCTTCTGGCTCACCTGGGTCGCCCGGCGCCCCGAGTCGACCGACGACAGCGCCCGCGAGGTGGGAGAGGCCCCTGAATTCCGGTGGCTCGAGGCCATGCCCCTCGACCTCCGGGGCGCCCCCGTTGGCCCCGCCGCCCGCGTCACCCCCGACAAGGGGCACCTGCTCACCTACGATGTCCGCGCCCTCCCGGACGGCAAGGCCATCGTGCTCTACCGCGACGACGACACGCCCAGCGGCTCCGCTGGCGGCATCCTGCTTCGCGTCGTGCTCCGGCCTGGCGGCGCCAGCGAGCCAGAGGTCGTCGCCGACAGGCACCTCGGCATCGGCGCTCCGGCGCTCCTTGATGGCTGGATCGCCGTGGCCGACGCCTCCGCCGAGACCCGCCTGGCGCGCCTCGACCCCGACGGCCTGCTCCGCGATCGCCTCGAGAGCGAGCCGGTCCTGGGCCGCGGCGAGCCCGTCGCGGCCCTCGGGGACGCGCTCCTCGTCCTCCAGCCCCGCGGCAAGGGCGTGCGCCTCTTCCTCACCCGCTGCCGCGACCAGGCCCCGGCGCCTCCGCCCGGTGACGAAGCACCCGATCGGCCACCAGCCCCGGCCGCTCCAGCATCAGGAAGTGCCCGGCCCCGTCGATGATCTCTGTCCGGAACTTCCCTACAAAATAGCGCTCCTGGCCGCGGCCGCAGCGGGGGCCGATGCAGCCGTCCTGGGCGCCGGTCAGGTGGAGGGTGGGGACCCGGATGGCGCGCGCTGTGGGGTCGAGGAGGCGTTGGGCGGCGGCGAGGGGAGGGCGCAGCATGGAGCGGTAGTAGGCGAGGGGGGCCGGGAGGCTACGGTCAAGGCAGCGCTTGACGAGGGCGAGGTGCCCCGGGGGCGGGGTGAGGCCCGGGGACCAGGCGCGCCAGAGGCGGTCGATCAGGGAGAAATCACCGCGGCGCAGGGTGAATTCGGCGAGCGCCGGGGGCTGGAAGAAGAGCATGTACCAGCTGCGGCGGAGCTGGGCCGGGTCGCGGGCGAGGGCCGAGAGGAAGGCGAGCGGGTGAGGGACCGAGAGGGCGATGAGGGCGTCGAAGCGCCAGGGGAAGCGGGCCGCGGCGACGTAGGAGCAGGCGGCGCCCCAGTCGTGACCGACGAGGGTGACAGGCCGGAGGGGGCTGAGGGTCCGGGCCATCGCCTCGATGTCAGCGGCGATGGTGTCGGCGTCCCAGGGGCCGTCCAGGGGGGCCGGGTCGTAGCCCCGCAGGTAGGGCGCGACGGCCCGGAGGCCAGCGGCGGCGAGCAGCTTCTGCACGGGGGCGAGGCCCTGCGGTACGTCGGGGAAGCCGTGGAGCAGCAGCACCACCGGGGCCCCCTCGGGCCCCTCGGCGATCGCGGGGAAGACGCCCCGTGCGGTGGGGATCAGCACATCCATGAGCCGGAGGGTGCCGGCACAGCGGCGGGGGCGGCAAGCGCGCCGTGGCGCTACCTTGCCCTCCGATGCGCCCTGTCTTTGCCGACCCCAGGACCGGCCTTGTCTTCAAGCGCCTCTTCGGCGCCGAACCTCGCATCCATCTTCTCCTCGCCCTCCTCAACGACCTCCTCGACCAAGCTAGCCTGCAAGAACCCCAAGAAGGGAGTCATCGAGGTCTGCCTGTATCCTCGGTCCTGCCGTCACGAGGCCAGCCGATGGTCCTGGTGCCTTGCACCCTGGCGTTGCCATCAGCACATCCGGATGGGTGACGTCGATGCTGCCCATCACCGCCCGGGAGGGCAGGCGCAGCGCTGCTCAGCCCGAGGCGTCCGTGGAGGCGCTCAGCCCGAGGTGAGGAACGAGAGCGGGGGCGACTCGTTGCGGCCCTTCCCCTCGGCCTTGAGCTTGATGGGATCGAGGCCAGCGAGGGCGAGGGCGGTGGCGTAGACGTGGCCCGGACCGGGGACGAAGCTGGAGGGGTCGGGGTTGGCGCCGGGCTTCAGTTCGCCGGTGACGGGGTCGTAGGCCGGGTCGAGGGCTCCGCTGGGGAGCAGGGGGATGGCGTCGAGGGTGCTGGAGCCGACACGGCCCCACTGGCGATTGCCTTTGACACGACCCCCGAGGAACGCGACCGAGTTGACCCGTGAGTGCTCACAGATGTCCTGGTCCATGATGCGCTCGTATTTCTTGTCATCGGCATCGGCGAGGATCTTGTCGACATCGCCGTAGCAGTAGCGGCCCATCTCGGAGGCCAGCACGATGGTGCTGTAATCCCAGTAGCTCTTGCCGGTGGCCTTGTAGGGCGTCTCTTTCATCTTCTTGACCAGGGCCTTGAGCGGATCCCACAGCTCGCTCTTCATGCGCTCGGCCTGGTCTTGCTGGCCCTTGGTCTGGAAAACGCTGGTGCGTTTGTAGTGCGTATCGTAGCCCCGGACATCGCGGCTCTCGAGGTGGAAGGCGATGCTGAGGCCTCTGGACAGGAGCTCCCAGGTGATGAGGGCCTGCACGTTGACGCGGGGGGTGCCCTTCGAGCGAGCAGGGTTGCCGTTCACCTCTGCGGCGCTGGTCGCCTCGTCGTCGCCCTTGACGCCAAACTCCTCGCGCAGCGCCGGGTCGTTGAACATCTTCGAGGGGGTGAACGAGACGCCGATCTTGCCGACCTGGGCGGCGTGGATCTTCACGGCCGCGTCGAACGCGGCCACGGTGGGGCCGTTCTTCTCCTTGAGAAAGTTCCCGTGGAGGTTATCGACAAACTTCCGGATGCGGTCGTCGCGGGCGTTGCCGGTGAGGGTCTGGATTTGCTGCAGCACCTTGCGCAGCTCGGCAGAGGTGCGGCCATAGACGGTGTGCGCATGAGGGGGGCCGAGCTTCTCGTAATAACCGGTGCCTTCCGGGTAGCTGGAGAGGGAGAGCTCACCGTCGGAGAGCCAGCGGTGCCAGGCGACATGAGGCAGCAGGTAGCTGGCGCCGTAGGCCTCGGCGAAGGCCTGAAGCACCGTGCGTTCGTCGGCCTCGCGCTGGGCGGCGAGGTCGTGGCTGTACGTCCCGTGGTGGTAATCCCAGCGACCGCCCGAGTGAAACGAATTGCCGTAGTGGCTCGAGAGCACGGCGAGGTCGCCGAAGAGGTCGAGGCCCTCTTTCGCCAGGTAACCGTAGGTGATGTTGCCCTGGGTCCTGGGGGGGTCGAGGGGCGAGGTGCCGTAGCCGGTGGGGCGGTAGCGCTGCTTTGACCAGCCCGGGTTGGGGTTCAGCTCGCCCGCAGGGATGACCATCTCGGCGTGGTTTGGCGTGTCGATGGGGTTGAACATCGAGTAGCCATCCCAGCCGCCCTCCTGGAACCAGTAGATCAGGAAGCTCGGGTCGGGGGCTTCGTCGGCGACGGCGCTGGCGATCCCCAGCTCCTTGCCGGTGCCAGGCACGCCGTTGGCGCGGAACCACCGGAGCCAGTCGGTGGTGGAGATGACGGACCCGGCGGCGAGGCCAGCGAGGAGCGCGCGTCGTTTCATCGTCAGTCCCTTATTTCCCTTGGTAAACAGGCGATTGCAGGATGGCCTTGAGGATGCGCCGGTAGTCGCCGTTGGAGGCAGAGGCGACGTCCCAGAGCGACTTGTAGGCGTTGCGTTCGTCGTCGTCGGCGCGCATGGGGCGGCCCACCAGCAACGCGTAGGCGGCGTCGAGGGTGTGGCGCACGAAGACCTCTTTTTTGGCCGCCCTGGTCGAGAAGGCCTCCATGCCCTTGCCCTTGTAAGGGTAGTCGGCCACCAGCCCCCGGTCGCTGTCGTCGATGGGGGCGCCCTTCTCGTCGATCTCGCGGTAGTTGCCGCCGTCGTCCCAGCGCAGCCGCTGGTGCGCCAGGGGCGTCAGGATCTGGTGGCAGCTGAAGCACATGCTCTGCGTGTCGACGGTGCTGGCGGCGGTGGACAGCGCGCGCTGCTCGAGCACCTCGGGCGGCACCTGGAAAACGCGGCCCATCAGGTCGGTCATCACGCGAGCAGCGTAGTTGTAATGGGGCAAGCCCTGCTTGTGCTTGATGTACCCCTTCATCGTCAGCATCCCGGTCTTGCCGTGGTACGCCGGCCTGCCGGTCTTCTGGAAGGAGGCGTCGACGCCGTACTCCCCGAGGAGCAGCTCCTGGAAGGGGTGGCCCTGGGTGGTGATGTGTGTCCAGAGACGCGCGGGCTCGTCGGCCTCGGGGCTACCGTCGCTCTCGGTGCGCAGGCGCATCTTGTGGAAGAACCAGTCGCGAAACGCCTGGGAGGCCAGGTACTGGTCGATGAAGGCGTCGATGCTCTTCTCGTTGGCCGCGACCGCCTTGAGGTCGGCGGCGGAGGGCGGGGCGCCGGTCAGATCCTGCGCGATCTTGACCAGCAGCAGCGCGCGGCGCTCGCCCTCGTCGGTGGAGGTCTCGCGAGAGGGCGGCAGCGTGAAGAGGAAATCCGGGTGGCGCATCAGCGCCTCGCACACGCCGCTCCACGCGTCGGGCAGGTTGATGGTGATGTCGTTCAGGTCGGTCAGCAGCGCGATCGCGTCGTCGATCTCCTGCTTGGCCGCCTTGCGGTAGAGCATCCGCTCGTACAGCGTGTTGATCGCCGCGCGCGCGGTGTCGACGGCGGTGGTGCTGCCGGTGCCGCCCAGCGGTCCCTCGATGGTCACCGCGTCGACCGTCAGGTTGCGGTCGTTGCCCTGTTCGTCGACCTTGTCGTTGGGGAAGCGCACCGAGATGCCCTTCGGCCCCGCCTCGATCGGCCCCTCGTACACGAAGGCCTGGTAGGCCTCGCCCACATCCTCGACGGTCTTGAGCACGACCCCATCGGCAAGCACCTCCATCGTCGGCCCGATCCCGTCGGCCTTGCTGCCCTTGGCCCGCACCGTCACCCGGTAGTTCGCCGTCGCCGGGAACAGGATCGGCTGCACCGACACCAGGTTCCCCGTCGTCCACAGCATCCACCCCTCGCCGTCCTTGCCGCCGACCGACGGCGTCATCTGTGCTGGATCCTCGGCCTGCAGCACCGTGGTGGTGGACGCCGGTAGATCGGCGATCGACGCCTGGGTGTCGATCCCCTGGAAGGGGCCGGTGCCGCCGGTGGCCGCCGCGCTGCACACGTCCCGCGATAGCGCGTTCAGCGCCAGCAAGAAGTCGGGGCTCGCGGAGCGCGCCTCCTGGAAGGTCTTCTTGAAGTCGGCCCCGCCCAGCAGCGCGATGTTCTCGGCAAAACGGTCGACGCCGTCGCGTACCCAGTCATCGTTGAAGACGGACTTCACCTTGCTGCGCAGCTGGGGGTACACCAGGAAGGTGTTGTCGTAGACGTTGCTCGGAGGCCCGGTGTACGGCGAGTTCAGCGCCGCAGGGAACTGTTCGTCCGGGGCATCCCCCCCCACGCCTCCCATCGCCGCCAGCTCGCACACCACGCGCTCGACCCTGGCAATTTCAGCCGCCGACCAGGCCGGAGCCCCCAGCGGCATGCGGCTGGCCGCATCGGCCCCCTTCAGCCTCGCCAGCAGGCCCCCCGCCTTGTTGTCGAAGAAGCCCCCGCTGTGGGCGTCGTGGAACGTCTCGTCGGAGGTCGCCAGCACCTGGAAGCTGCGAGCGCTCTTGGGGCCGTGGCAGGACACGCAGCCGCTGGCGTCCGCGCGGGCCAGTAGCGGGAACACATCGCTGGCGAAATAGGCGCTGATCTCCGCCAGCGTCGCCCCCGCCCGCGTGTCCGCCGGACAGCTCGCCGGCAGCGGGTTGCCTGGCGTCTTGCCGCCGCTTCCGCTCGTTCCATTGCCCCCCGCGCCCTTGCCCCCCGCCCCCCCGGGGTCACTCTTGTTGTCGCTGTCACCGCTGCCGATCACGCCCTCGCATCCTGCGAGCGCCGCGAACACCAGCGCTGCCGAGAGCCAGCTTCCTTGAGGGCGCAACATTTGACCCAGGAGACAGGAGCCGCCCCCTGGATTCAAGTCCTTTTCGTGACCTATCTTCTGCCCTGATCGTCAGCTGACTTTGTAGGCATAAATGATCTGTTCCATTCAGTGAGCTAGATTTCGACGCTTGTCTCGCCCTTTCGAGCAAATGATCGTCTGGAAGAGATTTTCTGGTGTCCTTCGCAGGAACTTCAACAGAAGATGGTTTGGATGCGATCCCGCCAGCCAAGTCGATACAATAAGACTTCATGTCCTGATTTCCACGCGGACCGCTACTGTATCCGCTAAGTATACAAGCTCCCCTCTCTCCACAATCTGATTTTTTACGACATTCTACCAAGGAAGAAAGAAGGCAATGATCCATTACACAAAATTCTCCAGAAGCGCATTCAGAATCTCGCTCACAGAAGGTGCACGTATTATTTTTGCAAGATCGTGCAAGTCCGCACAGGGAACTCTCTTCACAATACGGGGTGGCATTGAGGTCTACAAGCATGCCTTGCCATTCTCCTGCTGTCCTCTCTTTCCATCTAGGTGGAAGGATGGGGGCGGGCGCAGTATTAATGAAGACAGAAGCATTGGCCACAGGTGTCGAAATCGGAGAGATAACCTGTGCGACATTATGCTGCCGTTCCTTCAAACTTTCTCTCGGAAGAGTCTTGGTATTTGATTTGGGGCTCGAAGAAGCTTCGTAAATCAGAGCAGCTGCTGCAGTCAACATAGCTACTACGGCCACAATTTTTCTTGATTTCATTTTTGATTGGGGGGCCAGAATGGCAGCAATCCATTGGTCATTTCATAAGGAACTACATCTCTAAAGTATACGTAATAGTTAGTTTGACCGTCGTTGAATTTCTGTCCATCGTAAAAAGAAAATGGAGCATCTCCACGATCTTTTAGATACTCATTCCGCAGAAATCTCAACAAGGAAGCATCGGAAGATTGATACACATGACTAACACCGGGTGAAGTAGACTTGGATTCTGGCACGAGAAGTGAAGATATTTGAACAGATAGGGGCCATTTATACGCCTTGCTGTTATCTCCATCAGAAGCCGGATACACTGAGACCCTTATGTTCCCATCCATCGCCACTCCTTGAGTCCACAGTGTATCTGCATGTGTAGATATTATACTCCAGGCTTTATCGAAGTTTGGACCACTTCCTATGCATGCAACTCCTGAATACTGATCGGCAATGATCTTTGAGTTCACGTCTGATGATCCAGGTTGTGTCTTACAGTCCAACAGGGAGTCAAGTTGTCCAAGTGGGAGACCGCTGAGTTGAGAGGACACTGATGAACTAAGTTTGCCCGTCCTTGTCTCTCTGTCGCGGGCGAGTGGATCGCTGGGTGACCAGCTACCCATCCAATAAGTACAAGTACCATCAATAATAAACCAAGGATATCCGTTCTCAACACGAACAATAGAGCCGCTCAGTTCGCCAATGTAGTTGGGAGCGATAAACATACGCAGCTTTAGTTGGTTGCTACCGTCACAGATACCTAGGTTGACGGTACTTCCACCGCTGCCCGCACTTTCACTCTCCCCCCCTTTACCTGCTTGGTCGAAGCCAGCCACTCCACTTGCTGTACCGCCAGCCTCGCTGGTGTTTGCACCACCCTCTCCACCCTTGCTCTCCTGAGCAGGAACGGAAGGTTTTGAAAGTATCTCCACCTCCTCGCCACAGTGAATGGCAAAGATTGTAGCTGGGATGATCAAGATGGTAGCGTAACGCATAGCTCGTATTTTCACTAAGGGTGGAGAGCAGTTATCGGTGCGGAGGATAGTAACCGAATTAAAATTAGAACTATAGTTGGCAGAGTAGCTCGCTGAGCCTCGGCCATCATAGTTATCAATAGCCGAGTACGAAGCGTTCCAGGGTTCATCGATTGCATTTGAGCCAGTTCCGGAGGGATACAATCCCATCACACCGAACTGACACCAAAAGCAGCCACTATTGGCTGTATAGCTATCTCCATCAGCATCGTTGCGATTGTCGAACACGTCCCACAAGAAGCGCATCGCAGAGACTGGCCACCTAGACTCCGGAGCGCTCGAAGACAAGTCGCAGTTATTGATCGTGTAAGGATATGACGTCGCCTCGATGTTTGAGTTACCAACAGGAGTACCACCTGAATAACAAGTCGTGGAACTCAAACAAGTAGTTGGAGCAACAGAGTTATCGGACCAAAACGTGATGTTGCCACCGTGAGTGGCAAAAGCTTCTTCAAAAGCTGTTGCACCCCATTCCGAAGAGTTCTGACTCCATCCACCCCCAATACCCGTGCTTGGCCAGCCATAGTCACCACCATTGCTGTAAGGCTTGAGAACATAACTGGCGATGTGGCCAAGTTCATGCATAACACGTGCTTGTGGCGAAAAGCCAGCGTTAGAGTCCAGCTGAACCTGCTTGGAAGGGCCATAAGCGCAGCTCGTTGTGCACGTTCCTCTGAAGCTTGCAACTGTACGTATCAGCATCGTATCTATGCGGTCAAGAAAAATTATTCTCGCCCGTGGTTGCTGTCGACAAGACCGACCCAAAGCGAGCACTCCCTTTGTGACGCTGGCCTTTTTCGCCGTCTACATGGCCCCTGTTGCCGCGCCCACGACCGGGGTCAGCGTATCCTGACAGGGGTCAGGTCAGGCGGGCAGGCGGTCACGGTGCAGGGCGACGCTCGGTCCAGGTGGAGCCGATGCGCCAGCGCTCGATGACGGCGCTCTCGGACAGGGCAAAGCGGAACAGGTCCAGCACAAAGGGCTGGCGCAGCAGGGGCTCCGGGGCCTCGCCGTTGCGGCGCAGGGCGTCCACGCAGGACAGGAGCGCGCCGGTCAGCAGGTAGACCACGCGGCGCTCGCTCCGCTGCATCGCCGGGAGGTACAGCTGGATGTCGAAGGTCGTCGGGATGCCAGCGATGACCTCCTCGATCTGCTTGCGCTGGCGGCGGCCGATGGCCTTCTGCATCGGCGCCAGGTAGGGCTGGGCAGCGCGCTCCCGGGGGGCGGGGAGCAGCGAGGCCATGGTGGGCTCCGTGGCGCAGAGGGCCGACACCAAGAACCCGTCGATACGGTCCGGAGGAAAATCATCCAGGAAGGGCAGCCCGACCGCGACCCGGAAGAGCAGCCGCCCCAGCACCACCGCCTGCTCCAGCTCCGGTCGCTCCACCACGCTCGCCGGCAGCACCAGCAGCGGCGGGTCCCCCGGGTAGGCTCGCGGCGACGAGGGCCAGGAGGACGCCAGGTACAGCTCGAAGGACTCGACCCCCAGCGCCCGCGCCAGCCGCTCCGCCAGGACGCGCGTCGGGTGGCCGTCCCGCGGCGAGACCCGCTCCCGGGAGCTCACGCCCAGCGCCGACAGGGAGAAGCCCAGCACCTTGGCGGCGATGGGGCCGAGGGCCAGCGCCACCTGGGTCATCGGGCTCCGGGCCCCCGGGAGCAGCAGCCGGTTCAGCTCGGCCCCCGCCGCGGACCCCTGCTGCGGCGATCCCGCCGGGAGCCGCCGGGTGCGCATCGACGTCACCCAGTCTTCTGGCAGGCCGCCCAGGCAGGCCCGCACCTCCTGCACCGGGAGCTGCTCCTCGGTCCTGCCCTCCTTCGCCAGCGCCGCCTCCAGCGTCGCCAGCGCCACCCCCGGCGCTGCCAGCTTCACCAGCCCGTCCCCCTCCGACAGCAGCTCCCGCAGCGTCCGGATCGCCTCCGCGTTCTGGTCCAGCACCTCGAGCCCTTGCCCCAGCGCCAGGACCTCCTCCACCGTGGCCCCCGGTAGCTCCACCGACCGCTGCAGATGCCTCAGCGCATCTTCCTGGCGGAACAGCGTTGTCGCCTCCAGCATCCCCAGGGCCGATAGCCACCGCGGCGCCGGCTCGATCCGGCGCTCCTCGGCCTTCCGCAGCAGCAAGAGCAGCGCCTCCGCGTAGGCGCTGGCGCCCTCCCGCGTGCTCAGCCGGTAGAGCCGCGCCAGCCCGTCCCACGGTCGAGGGTCGGACCCCGCAAAAAGGATCGCATCGCAGAGCGCTTCCACGCGCCCCACCGGGTTCCCCGCGGCCTGCTGGGCCTCCGCCAGCGCGAGGTCGTATTCCACGCGGAGCGGGGGCGCCGGGGCGCTCTCGGCAAGGCGGGAGAGGGCCTCGATGACAAGGGCCTGGTCCCCGGTGGCAAGGCCAAGTCGGTGCAGCTCCTCCAGCGCCTGGAGGTTGTGGGGGGCCAGGGCCAGGAGCGCGCGCAGCGTCGCGAGGGCCTTGTCGTCGTCCGCAAGGGGCCCGCGGTAGAGGTTCAGCAGCTCGAAGTGGGCGGCGAGCAGGAGCTCCCGGTCCGCAGTCGCCTCCAGGAGCCGCAGCAGCGCGTCCCGCGCCTCGGGCCACAGGCGCGCGGCCACCTGCAGGCGCGCCAGGAGCATCAGCAGGGACGGCGCGTCCTTGGACCAGGTGAGGGCACGGGTCACCGCGGCGATCCCGACGCTGGCCGGCGGTCGATCCTCGGCGCCAATCCCGAGGAGCACCGTGCGACCGATCTCCGAGCCCAGGTAGACGATCTGGGCAGGGGCCTGGGCCCCGTCGAGCGCCGCGGCAAGCGCCGCCACGAGGCGGGACGCATCCTGGGAGAGCAGCAGCACCAGGCTCGTCGCCGCGCTGGTGCAGTCCGGGTCCCGGGCGAGGGCCTGCTCGTAGAGTTCGATGGGTGATTTATGACCCTTTGTGGCGCTGAGCAAATCCGCCGCGCGGACCAGGTGGAGCGCCTGCTCCGAGGGGGCCTCGACGAGGGAACCAAGGGTGGTTTCCGCCTGCACCAGCGCCTCCAGGTGGTTGAACAGGGAGGCGAGGCGCGACAGGCCCCGGGCCGCCAGCAGGCTCTCCGGGTAGCCCTTCAGCGCTGCCTGGTAGCAGGGGAGGGCCTCGGCGCGCTCGTCGTCGCTGTCATGCCGCTCGCGGACCAGGGCCTCTTCGAGGAAGAACAGCGCCTGTTCGGTGCGCTCGTGGAGCAGCTCACGGCGCTGCTGGAGGGCCCTGCGCAGCCGCAGCTGGACCGCGCTGTCCTGGCTTGCGCGGCGCCCTGCCAGCCGGAGCACGCTGTCCAGGGCGGAGCTGTCCCGGGGGTCCTCCTGGATGATGCGTTCGTAGGTGGCCAGCGCGGAGGGGTCTCCGGCCAGCTCTTCCAGGGTCACCAGCTCCCAGAGGGCGCCGCGGCGAGCGAGGCTGGAGCGAACGGTGGCGATCTCTTCCCGCAGCAGCGCGGCCAGCGCTGGCGCCCTGGACCGCCGCAGGAGCGCCCGGAGCAGCCGCTGCGCCGGCATCAGCTCGCGGCTCTCCGCCAGCGCCTGCTGGAGCACCTCGACCGCCTCCCCTCGATGCGCGTCCTGGAGCTGCCAGGCCAGAGCTACCCGGAGCCGCTGCCGCGTCGCCCCCGGAGGCGTCTCCTCGATCCACCGCCGGTACAGCTCGGCCAGCCCGGGGCCCCCGCGCCGCTGGAGGATCCGCTCCATCGCCTCGTGGATGGCCTGCTTCGAGCGGCACGGCAGCGCCCCGGCTCGCTGGAGACTTCGCAGCGCCCCCTCGTCGTCCCCCAGGGTCAGCTCCTGCAGGTCCGCCGCCTCGAGGAGCAGCCGCGCTTGCTCCTCCGGCTCCTGCTGCGCCGAGGCCAGCTCCTGGAGCGCCTCCACCAGCGCCTTCCCGTCCCCGATGCGCCGCAGCAGCCGCACGATCTCCCGGTAGGGCGCCGGGTGCGCCGGGCGGAGCCGCGCCGCCTGGCGGTAGGACGCCACCGCATCCCGGGGATTCTTCCGCTGGTGCTCGTCGAGCCGCGCGATCTCGATCCACAGGGGGAAGGCATCCAGCTTCGGGTGCCGGGAGAGCAGCGCGAGCAGCGCCTCCCGCACCTCGTCGTGGCGCCCCGCGAGGCGCGCGTGGGTCGCCCGGGCCCGGAGCAGATCCGGGTGGATGGGGTCCAGCGCCTCGGCTCGCTTCAGCAGCTGGAAGGCCGCGCCCCGGTCGTCGAGCGAGTCGCGCGTCACCTCGGCAGCACGCAGCAGGAGGCGCCGCTTGAGCGCGGGATCCGTGGCGACATCCGCCTCGAGGACCAGGGCGCGCACCAGCAGCTTCCTGTTGCCAGCGCGCGTCGCGTTGCGCTGGAGGGCAAGCATCGCCGTGCGGCGGTGGGGATCGATGGCGAGCACCCGATCGAGCTCGTCGGCGGCGCGCGCGGGATCGAAGAGTTCATCCTCCCAGATGGCGGCGATCTTCTCGAGGAGGGCGATCTTGCGCTCCGGGTCTTCTGTGACCCTTACGGCCTCCTGGTAGAGCTCCAGGCGGGTACGAACGCCGCGGGCCTCGGTGGCGTCGCGCGGGGGGGGGACGAGGAGGGCAGAGAGGGCGTCGAAGAGGCGAGGATCCCCGGGGAGCAGGCTCCAGGCGGCGCGGAGGTGCGCGATGGCTTCGCGAGGGCGTCCCAGGGTCTGGTGCTCGATCTCCGCCGCCCGCAGCAGCGCACCGATGCGGGGTTCGAGGGCCTGGGCGTCGCGGGCCAGGTCGAGCCACAGCGCGACGCGCTCCTCGTGCTGGCCGAGCGCGGCGAGGACGTCATCGAGACGCTCCCGGACCTGGGTATCGTCGGGGAAGAGCTCGAGCGCATGGCGCGCTTGCTGCTTCGCTGCCTCGTCGCGGCCCAGGGTACGGAGCAGCTCGAAGAGGTGCAGGTGCTCGCTGGCCCGGGCCTGGGGCTCCGTCGCATGGGGGAGGAGCTGCGCCTGGATGGCGGCCACGTCCTCGGTGCGGCCTGCCTCCTCGTGGAGCCGGCGCAGCTCCAGGAGAATCCGGTGGCGGACGGGGCCCTCTGCGGTGCTGCGCTGGAGCGCCAGGGTCAGGGGGCGGATGGCCTCCGCTGGCTGCTTGAGGCGCTCGGCCCGGAGCCGGGCCGCGGTGTAGAGCAGCCGGGCGGAGCGCTCGTTGTCGGTCTCGAATTCTGCCTCTTCCTCCAGGGCTTCGCCCAGGGCCTGCTCGTGCTTGTGGGCAACGAGGAAGCGCGTGAGGGCGTCGCGTACGGCCCCCGGCAGCGGTTGAAGCGCCACCGCTCGCCGCAGCGCCGCCAGGGCCTGCTCAGGCTGCCCGAGCTTCCCGTCCAGGAGCGCCGCCCGCTCGACCTGGAGCCAGGCGACGAGCCGCGGGTCACCGTCCGCGCGCCCTTCCCCGTGGTACGTCGACGCGAGGAGCCCCAGGTGCACCTCCAGCTCCGCGGCCATGCCCTTGGTGCCCTGGGCCTCCTCTTCCAGGGCCCCGAGGAGCCCCCGGAGCGCAGCACCGTGCTCCGGCACCAGCCGCAGCGCCTCCCGGAACGCCGTCCGGGCCTCCACCGCGCGGTTGAGCGCCAGGCAAAGCCGGGCTCGCTCGGAGAGCAGGTCCGCACGACGCTCGTCCCCCTGGGTGGCCTTGAGCTCGTCGTCCAGAGCCGCCAGGAGCACCTCCGGCTTGCCCTCCAGGAGCCGCCGTCGCCGCCCGAGGGAGCTGGGTTGCCCCGGAGCAAGCGCCGCCGCTTGCTCGAAGCAACGCAGCGCAGCGGTCACGCCCTCGCCACCGTGGGCCTCCAGGAGCCCTTGCTCGATCAGCACCTGGGCGGCGACCCGCGGCTCTGCCTTCTGCAACTTCTCGGCCCGCCTCCGGAGCTCTGCGCGGAGCGCATCGACATCGAGGGGCACCTCCCGGACAGGGAGGCTCCCGGGGGGGAGGCGCATGGTTCGCAGGGCCTGCACCGCGGCGACCGGCACCGCATCCCAGCCCTCCTGCGAGGGGCTCGAAGGGACGTCGCGTGCCGGCTGCGGCGTACCGGCCAGGGGAGGCACCCTCACGGACAGGGGCGCAGGGAGATGCGTGGGGACCGGGGGCGGGGGCGGCCGCGACGGCGCAGGCACGGGCGGACGGGCTGGACGCACGGAGACCGGGGGCGGCGGAGGTGTTGTCCTGGGAGCGTTGGGGCGCGGCGGCGGAGGCCTGGGGGCCAGGTCCTCGTCTGGCTCGATGTCGATCAGCGAGATGCGTTCCTCCAGGATCGCACTGTCTTCCTCGTCGTCCCGTTTCTTGTCGCTGGTTCCCACCGGGACGATCAAACCCGATTTTTCCCCATCTCGCCAACCCTCCTTCACCTCCGCCCTCGCGCCTCCCGCACCAGGCGGAACCCCGCCCGCGCGGAGCGCCCCTCCAGGAAATCTCGAGTCGCCTCCTCGGGTCGCGCTGGCGGCGATCCCGGGTCATCCGGAGCTTCCGGGTAGATCCTCGGCGAACGGGGCCGAAATCGCTCTCCGCCGCGTCGGTTCCCGCTGCCGGTGACCCCGCCCTGGGCGGCTCGCCCTCTGCGCACCGAGCGACGACTTGCTTCCATACGGATGTTCCCTACAATGGTCGCGCTGGAAGCTCTCCATGCACCAGGATCACGTTGCCCGTCGCGCATCGGCGCTGCGCTGGAAGCTGGCGCAGATTCTCCATGATTATTGCAACCATCCTCTGGGCCACGGGGAGCGCAAGCAGCGCGACCCCCACAACCCTCAGGCCATCCGCCTCGGGCGCCGGTCCAGCTCCGATCGCTTTGTACGCTACGACCATGAACGTGAAGACTGCGTCGTGCGTCGGGGGGCGAGGTCGCCGAAGCATCCCGCGTGGGTCTCCAGGTGTGGTCCGCTCGACAGACTCCTGGGCTCTTTTGTGGGGCAACCGTGGGCCCTGGTCGAGCCAGAGCTGCGCGCGGCGCTCCGTGGGCGCGGCCCGGTGCGGCAGGCGCTCAGGAAGATGATGCGAGTCATGCGCGACGAGGGGGGAGGCAGGTTCTCCCTCGTGCCTGCGGGCCTCTGGATCGACGAGCGTGGGCTGCTCTGCCGCCCTCCGCAGCCCGAGCGGCCCGCGCCGGGGTCGATGTTCCCGGGGCGCGAGGAGTCACCCTGGCGACAGTATCGTTTCGTGGATGGTGTCTGGTATCAGGTGGATCTCCGGCGGCAGTCTCCGCGCCCGAGCTGGGGCAACGATGTGCTGTCGCCGCACTTCGTGATCGCCTGGGGGCTCAATTGCAAGCCGTTCCTCTGGGCTTACGGGTATCGCGATCGTTACGCCTGGCGCGTGACCCCGCTCGACGAGTACCAGGTCCGCGCTCTGCGCCTCGGTCCCCTGCGCTTCGCCTTGCCGGGGGGCTCTGCAGAGCAAACCTGAGGCCGCGCACCGGCGTAGGTCACCCGCGCCCTCGCGCCTCGCGCACCAGGCGGAACCCGACCCGCGCGGAGCGCTCCTCCAGGAAATAAGCGCGGCGCGCTCCGGGGTAACAGTCGACCCTCCCGTCGCACCAGGCGCCCCCGCGGGAGGCGATCTGCTGGAGGGAGCCCGTGGCGGCGGAGGCGGTGGGGAGGACCCACTCGGCGATGCCTCCGGCCATGTCGCGCACGCCGTAG
>JALOQB010000045.1 GCA_025453595.1 Polyangiaceae bacterium | reverse complement strand
CCTGGCCGAAGCCAGGTAGTTCCGGCGGAACCCCGGCAAGTAGCTCAGCAGCCGTGAGGCTTCTGAGAAGCCCCTCCGTTCTCGGAGGGGAGGTTCACCCCGTCTCCTCCCGCCCCCCACCAGCAAGGCCCATGTCCTTGATCTTGTTCAACTCCCGGGGGTCACACCAGCCTTGCGCACAAGGTGGGAGCGCCCCCCGACGCCTGGCTCATCCCCCAGCGCGAGCCCCGGCGCCGAGCGCCCGACCGCCATGGCCATGGTGCGCCTCACCATACCCCGGCGGGTCTACCAAACCACGCCACCTGACGATCTGGCACTCACCACAGGGAGTGCAGAGGTTGACGATGCCTCCCGGGAGGGGCAAGAGTCAAGCCATGCTCCTCCAGTTCACCGTGGAAAATTTCCTCTCCTTCCGCGATGAAACAAGCCTGTCGATGAGGGCTCCACCTGGCGTCACGGAGCAGACCATCGAGGTGCCCGGTCAGCCAGGTCTCCGGGTCATGCGAATCACGGCGCTGTACGGCGCCAACGCCTCGGGGAAGTCGAACCTGGTGGGGGCCATCCAGGCTGCAACAGCGCTGATCGCCGGGGACGCGCCCCTGCCTCATGGTCCCTTCTGGCTCGATGAGCGCTCGAACTCCAGGCCATCGCGCTTCCAGTTTGATTTTGTCCTGCAAGGTCGCAGGTACACCTATGGTTTTGAGGTCGATGCCTCGCGGGTCGTCTCCGAGTGGCTCTTCGAGGGAGAAGGGTTGATCTTCTCGCGCGAAGCAGGCGAAGGTGAACCGAGGGTTGAGCTGGGCGACCCGCTACGGCAAGGGGAGACCAGCCACCAGCAACGGATCTTGTTCGTGGCCAAAGGGGTCCCGGATCGACGCCTCTTGCTGCCCGAGATGGCGGAGCGTCACGTCCATGAGGTGAGGCCGCTGCACGAATGGTTGAGCAAGGGGGTCATCTCGATCCGGCCCGAGACCCGCTACCGAGGTCTCTACCGGAACCTCTCACTCAACCCGAAGCTTCGCCAATTTTACAGCGATAGCCTCCAGGCCATGGACACCGGGATCCAGGAGATCCGTGTGATCGACAGCGAACAGATGCCCGAGAGCAGCCGGCAAGATACCGTCGAGCTGTCGGAGGAGAACGGGAGGCGGGTGTGGCGCAGGCTGGAATTCGTGCACCAGGGCAGCGCAGGCCAGACGCTGCTGGAAGAGCACGAATCCGACGGGACGCGGCGGCTGCTTCACCTGCTCCCTCTGCTCTACGCCAGGCCTCACGTCCCCCCGAACACCTTTGTCATCGACGAGCTTGACCGGAGTCTCCATACATCCCTCACGAGGCGCTTTCTTGAAGACTTTCTCGCCCAGGGTCCGACCGATGCGACCCATCAGCTCCTCTTCACGACGCATGACACCAACCTGCTCAACGGTCGGCTCCTGATCCCGGCGGCGATCTGGTTTGTCGAGAAGGATCGAGGGGGAGCCTCTCACCTGCACTCGCTGGCCGAGTACAACTCCGGGCAGCTCGCCAGGCTCACGGAGCGCCTGGAGGAGGGCTATTTGCAAGGGCGCTTCGGGGCCATCCCGTTCCTCGCGCCTCGTGATCTTGCCTGGTCTCCTCGCCGCGAGGAAGACAGGGGCCCATGATCCGCAGAGCCAGGCTCCTCGACCGGAACGTGCAGGAGCGAGACGCCAGGATCTTCCTCGTGATCGTCGAGGGAGCCGAGACAGAACCTGCCTATTTTCATGCGCTGAAGGCACGTGAGCTGATCCCGAAGCATCGGGTCCAGCTCATCGTCCACTCGCCCCCAAACCACGCCTCCTCCCCGGAGCATTTGCTGACCCTGGCTGGACAAAAGTCTTCAGAATTTGCCCTCCAGGATGGCGATGAGGTGTGGATCATCCTCGACGTTGATCTGCAGAGCGGGAGCAACCGCAAGCGACAGCTCCATCAGCTCGACCATGCCTGCCGCCAGCGAGGCTGGAACGTTGCCCTCAGCAACCCGTGCTTCGAGCTCTGGTACTGGCTTCATGTATCCGATCAGCTCGCCTCCATCGACGACACCTGCGCCAGCGTGGAGAAAGCGCTCCGCGAGGCGCTCGGGGGTTATTCAAAAAAGACCCCACCCCCTGCGTGTCTGGAGTGGGCAACGCTCGCCCTGGCAATCCAGCGTGCCAGCGATCTGGACACCGATCTTCGCGCCCCCATCCCGGCATCGAGAGGGTCGCGCCTCTACCGCCTCTTTCAGCACCTGACGCCTGCCGGCAAGCTCGCCCCTGCCGGGCCCTTGCCCCGTTAAGCCCTGCGCCCCGTCCGCGCGCCCCAGGGGGAACCCGAGGGCCTCGCGCTGCGCCAGGTAGGCCTCGGCGGTGGCCCGGGCCAGGGCCCGCACGCGGCCGATGAAGCGCTGGCGCTCGGTGACGCCGATGGCCCCACGCGCGTCGAGCACGTTGAACTGGTGCGCCGCCTTGACCACGAAATCATAGGCCGGGAGCACGAGCTTCTTCCGCGGGTCCTTGTCCCGCTCCAGGAGGCGCTTGGCCTCGGTCTCGTAGCGGGTGAAGGCGTCGAAGTGCGCCGCCACGTTTGCCTCCTCGAAGTTGTACGTGGACCACTCCCACTCGGCCCGCTGGAACACCTCGCCGTACTTGACCTGCTCGTTGAACCGCAGATCGTAGACGTTATCGACGTCCTGCAGGTACATGGCGATGCGCTCGAGGCCGTAGGTCAGCTCGCCGCAGACGGGACGGCAGTCGACCCCGCCGACCTGCTGGAAATAGGTGTACTGCGAGACCTCCAGGCCGTCGATCCACACCTGCCAGCCCAGCCCCCAGGCCCCCAGCGTCGGCGACTCCCAGTCGTCCTCCAGGAAGCGCACGTCGTGCTGCAACGGGTCGGTGCCGATGGCCTTGAGCGACTCGAGGTACTGCTCCTGCAGGTCGAGGGGCGAGGGCTTCAGGATCACCTGGAACTGATGGAACTGCTGGAGCCGGTTCGGGTTGTCCCCGTAGCGCCCGTCCGTCGGCCGCCGCGAGGGCTCGACAAAGGCCACGTTCCAGGGCTCCGGGCCCAGCGCCCGCAGGAAGGTCGCCGGGTTGTAGGTGCCGGCCCCCACCTCCGAGTTGTACGGCTGCACCACCAGGCAACCTCGCTCTGCCCAGAAGCGCTGCAAGGTCAGGATCAGCTCTTGAAACGTGAGGCCCTTCGCCATGACCCTGCACCTCTACCCGACGCTCGCCCCCCCGGGAAGAGGAACAGCATGCTACCAACGCCCTCATGAGCGCCCTCCTGGTCGGGGTCGATGAGAACGGGCTCGGCCCTCGCCTCGGCCCCCTGCTGGTCACCGCGGTCCTCGCTCGTGCCTCCGAGCAGGGCGCCCGCTGGCTCCGCTCCGAGGGCGCTGGCGCCATGGAGCAGCTCGACGACTCCAAGAAGCTCGCCTCCTTCCACCACCCCGAGGTCGCCGAGGCCTGGGCCCGCGCCCTCTTCCCCCAGGCCACCAGCCCCGACGCCCTCCTCGATCACCTCTCTCTCCTCCCCCGCAGCGAGCTCCGCGCCTTCTGCCCCGCCCACGTCGAGCCCCAGTGCTGGGCCCCGGCCTCCCCCTTCCTGCCCCTCGCCCGGGTTCACGACAGGGTGCAAAAAGACCTTGACTCGCTCCGCCAGCGCGGGGTCGAGATCCTGGCGGTCCGCAGCATGATCCTGTGCTCCGAGCGGCTGCACCGGGAGCGCGACGCCGGGCGCTCGCTGCTGACCGCCGACCTGCACGCCATGGAGCGGCTGCTGCTCGCCCTGCGGGACGAGGCCGGGGGCGAGATCGATGCGGTCTGCGGCAAGGTGGGGGCGCTGGATCGGTACCTGCCGCGGCTGGGCCCCCTGGCGGGGGTTCCGGCGGCGGTGGAGGTCGAGGGCAAGGCGATGAGCCGCTACCGTCTTGCGGGCCTGGGCACCGTGGCATTTGTCCGGGACGCGGACGGCTCGGACCTGCTGGTGGCGCTCGCCTCGCTGGTGGGCAAATACCTGCGCGAGCTGCTGATGGGGAAGATCGCGGCCCACTACCTGCAGGCCGACCCGACGTTGCCCCGCCCCAGCGGCTACCGGGACCCGGTGACGGCCCGCTTTGTCGAGGGCACCGCCGAACGCCGCCGCCTGGAGCAGGTGCCGCCGCGCTGCTTCGAGCGCCCCTGAACCCTTGCGTCTTGCCGCGGTCCTGACCACACCCTGCCGGGCATGTCCTCTGTCGCCTCCCTCGCGGACGCCGTCGCGGCGCCGGAACCAGGAACCCTGCTGGCGGTCGTCGGCCCCACCGCGTCCGGCAAGACCGAGCTGGCGATCGCGCTCGCGCGGCGCTTCCAGGGCGAGATCCTCAACGTGGACAGCGTGCAGATCTACCGGCACTTCGACCTGGGCAGCGGCAAGCCCAGCATCGCAGAGCGCGCCCAGGCCCCCCACCACCTGCTCGATTTCGCCGACCCCCTCGACCCCCTCAACGCCGGCGCCTTCGCCGCCCTCGCCCAGGAGAAGATCGACGAGATCCGGGGCCGCGGGCGCCTGCCCATCCTCTGCGGCGGTACCTACCTCTGGGTCAAGGCCACCCTGGAAGGGCTGATCGAGGTCCCCCCTGCTTCCCCCGCGATCCGCCAGCGCCACCAGGACCTCGTCGCGAGCGAGGGCGCCGCCGCCCTCCACGCCGAGCTTGCACGTACCGACCCCGCCATGGCGACCCAGATCCACCCGAACAACGTGGTCCGCACCAGCCGCGCCCTCGAGGTCTTCGAGCTGACCGGCGAGCGCATGAGCGACCTCTTCGCTCGCCACCAGGCCGCCGGCCCTCGCCACCGCTGCCAGCTCCTCGGCCTCCGCTGGCCCCGCGAGCTCCTCGCCGCACGCATCGCCGCTCGCACCGACCGCTGGCTCCAGCTGGGCTGGCGCCAGGAGGTCCTCCGGCTCCGGGGCCTGGGGTATGGAACTTCCAGACCCATGGGCAGCGTGGGCTACCAGCAGGTCCAGGACGCCATCGAGGGGCGCCTCCCGGAGCGGGGCCTGGCGGAGGCGATCAACCAGGCCACCCGGGTCTTTGTGCGCCGCCAGATGACCTGGCTCCGCGACGAGCCGGTGCGATGGCTCGACGGTCCGGGCTAGAGGGCTCCCGTCCGCGGCGCCTCGCCCGGGCACGCCCCACCGGGGCCCTCGCGCAGATGCATCCGGGTTGCAGGTAGCTGCCCCCTGCGCTACCCCGGAGCGATGGCGGATTCCCCGGCACGAAGCGACCCTCCCGGGCCCGTCTGGGCGCAGCGCTTCACCGGCCACGCGCTGGCCCCCTCGCCGTGTCCACCCGTTGTCCACGACTTCATGGCGCTGGGGTTCCTCACCGGGGGGAGCGCCGTCATGCAGCAGCGCGTGCGCTACCATCTCCAGCCCGGGGATGTGTTCCTCGTCCCGGCAGGCGAGCGGCACGGTACGGTCGCGGCGCAGGCGCCGGAGGCCTGGGGCATCAGCTTTCGCCCCGCGTGCTACACGCCCGGCGAGCTCGGGGCGCTCCTCGACCCGTTCGAGCGCGCGGTGTCTGGCGCGTCCACGGTCGTCCCCATCCCCGCCAGCCGGCAGGAGCACCTGGCCGGCCTCTGCGCGGAGCTGCACCGGGAGACGAAGCACGCGAGCCCGCATGCGCATGCCGAGCTCGCCCGGAAGAGCCTCCTCGCCCTCATCCTCACGGAGATCGCACGGGCGAGCAGCGTCACCGCCACCGCAGGTCTCCAGCCCACGCTGGTGGGCGACGCGCTGCGCTTCATCGAGAGAAATTGCCTCCTGCCGATCTCGCTCCGGGAGGTGGCCGCGGCGGTCAACCGCTCGCCCTCGTACGTGGCCACCACGGTCAAGGCCGCCACCGGCAAGACCGTCGTGGAGTGGATCCTCGCCGGGCGCATCGCCGAGGCGCGCAACAGGCTCCTGCACACCGACGAGAGGGTCGACATCATCGCCGAGCGGGTTGGTTACGCCGATCCCACGCACTTCATCCGCCTGTTCCGGCGAACCCACGGCGCCACCCCCGCAGCCTGGCGGGCTCGCCAGCGTGCCCTCCGGGCGACCTCCTAGGTCCATCCCCGGGCGCCCCACGTGCGGGGCTGCCGCATCAGGAGAGCATGAGCTCGACGTTGATCATCGAAGCTGCATGCACGCCGCTGGCGGCGGCCGCGATCGCCGCCTGCATGCGCGAGGTGAGGTCACCGGCGGCGAACACCCCGGGGATGGACGTCTGTCGGCTCATCGGATCGACCTGCACGAATCCATCGCTGTCGAGGGCGACGCCAAGGGCGCGCACCAGGTCGATCTGGTGCTGGGGAGGGTGAGCGAAGAGCAGCTCGCAGGCCACGCGCGCCCCGCCGGAGAGCTCGACCGCTTCGAGGCGATGATCGCGCCCGACGAGCCGGGCGATCGGCGCCGTTTCGATGCGCAGGCCCGCGGCGAGCAGCTGGGTTTGGACGGGCTCCGGAAGCTCAAACGCACCATCGGTGAACACGCATACGTCCCGGGTCCAGCCCCGCAGCTGGAGCGCGAACATCGGAAGGTGGGATGCGTGCGCGGCACGGGCGAGGAAGCCCCAGGGGCGATCCCGGGCCTCCCACCCGTGGCAGTAAGGGCATTGAACGACGGAATACCCCCAGAACTCGCGGAAACCATCGAGGGGCAGCATCTCGTCGATCATGCCCGTGCAGAGCAGGAGGCGACGCGCCTCCACGAGGTTCGCCCCGGCGGTCACATGAAAGGCCCCTCTGGCCCCGGTGACGCCGCTGACAGGAACGTCCTGGACCACGACGCTGGTGTACGGGCGCAGCTGCTCCCGGGCAACGCGCCGAAACTCATCCGGCGTCGCCCCGTCACGGGTGACAAAGTTGTGAAGGTGCTCCGCCCGCGCGTTCCTGCGTGGGCCAGCGTCGCACAGCAACACCTGCTTCCGTGCCCGCCCGAGGGCCAGGGCGGCGGCGAGCCCGGCGGGGCCTCCTCCGAGGATGACGACGTCGTACAACATGCTGGTTCTCCTTCCCGGGGCCGTCCTGGCGGCCACGATGGCGGCGCAGCCCGGAACGCCCGCTGGCCACTCCTTGCTGGTAGCGCTTCACGGCGTCGCGCGGCAGGGCGTCGTCTGCGGTCGAATCGGCGATTCTTTGGGTCCGGGTGGGGAGGCTCCAAGGATGCGCCTCTGCCTGTCGCTTGCCGCAGGAGCCACGCGGCCGCCCCGCGCCCCTGCCGTCCTCGTGGGCGCGGGGCGTGCTATGGCGATCAGGATGAACGAGTCTGGCAAGGGCGATCCGCTCCACGGGGTCACGCTCGAGGCGATCGTCACCGCGCTGGTCGAGCGCCACGGATGGGAGGTGCTGGGCCGGGAGATCCCCATCCGGTGCTTCACCCACGACCCGAGCATCAAGTCGAGCCTCACGTTCCTGCGGCGTACCCCCTGGGCGCGCGCCAGGGTCGAGGAGCTCTACCTGCGGGCCAAGGCCCCCCCTGGGCGCTTAGCATCACCGCCGCTCGCGGCGCAGCTCGCGCTGACCGCAGCTCTCCGGATGACCAGAGGCTCGGAGCATCGTTGGGGCGGCTGCACTCAGCGGTAGATCATGACGAGCTCGAGGGCGCCGGCACACTGCAGCAGGTTCTCGGCGTCGGCGCGGAAGGCCTGGGCACTCTCCGCAGCGACGGGCTCCGCGACATGAATCTGCGCATCGTCAAGGTTGCCCACGGTGAAGACGCCCGCCTCCGCGAGGAGAGGTTCGTTGCGCAGCGCTGCAAGGTCTGCCCCGCCGTCGAAGCACGGCAGGATCAGGTGCGGCATCATCGAGGGCGCGGCGTCGGACGGCCAGCCGACGTAGCCCAGCTGCTGGACCGTCGGCTCGAAGTCATCGTGAGGGTCCTCTTCGGGCCCGAATACCTTGGGGAGCACCGTTCCGTCGGCCCGTACTTCAAGGTAGGTCGTGCCCCCCTCAGCGATAACCCGGACGCGCTGCGTCTCCATGTGCCGTGCGATGAAGGCCATCAGCCGCAGGGTACCCCCGGCGCCCATGTGTGCATCGTAGTCGGTCGAGTGGAGGAATCCGAGCGTCGTGGTCATCGACAGCGGTTACCATGCAGTGCTTGCAGAGCAAAGGGAGCCTCCCCTGCCGGGGTGGTGGAATGGCAAACACACCGCGCTCAGAATGTGGTGCCCTTCGTGGGCGTGGGCGTTCGACCCCCCTCCCGGCACGATCGATCCATGATGGAGTCGGATCAAGATTCAGGTGTCAGAAAGCGGGGCCGCGGAGGGTCGCATGTCCGCACGGTCGCTGGTGGTAGCATCATGCCATGGCGCTCTATGAGTTCGATGAAGAGGGAGAGTCGAGGTTTTATCGACTCGAGCTGGATGGCCCTCGCGTGAAGGTATCCTGGGGGCTCGTCGGAACCAGCGGCGCGTCGCGAGTGATTGAATGCGGCAGCGAGGCCGAGGCCAGGGCCGAGTATCAACGACTGGAGCTGAAACGGAGAGAGGCTGGTTATCGGCTGGTCCACAACGAGAGGGCCCCGCATGACCGGGATGCAGATCGAAGAGGGGCTGTCGGCCTCGCCTTGCCTCTTTCCCCGAATCCTCGCCTCTCTTTCCGGCACACAAGGCGTAACGCTTTTGTGTGGCTGGAAGCCAACGGCTCCCACCTCTTGATGGCGGAGGGGACGATCGGCCAGGAAGCAAGCGCGTCTCTGCAGAAAGAGCATTGCTCCTCGGCGGCGGATGCGCTGAAAAAGAGGGACCGAAAGGTCGCCATCCTGCTCGCTCAGGGCTACCAGTTCACCGAGATCGACGCCACCCGACCCGGACCCAGGGTGCAGCGCAGGCCCGTTGCGTTGCAACAGAACTCCGCGCTGGAGGCGGCCGTTCGGGCTTCTCCTGACGAGGCAAACTGGCTTGCCCTGGAGGAGTGGCTCATCGCGCAAGATGATCCCCGGGCCGAGCTCGTGCATCAAGAGAGGGCGGGGGATCTCCGCGCCGCGGCGCTCACGCGGGGCCGCCTGCTGAAACTCCTCCTGGGGCCGAAGGCAGAGCGGGTGTCGTTGCTGCTGGCCGAGACCAGCTGGCGGGCCGGGTTCCTGCGTGGCTGCCGCGTCACCTTGCCAGAGCAGCGCGCGCTCGACGCCCTGGCAGAATTGGTTCATTTGCCCGCCGCCTCCCTGCTCGAAGCGCTGGATGTATGCGAGTTCTGTGGCGATGAAGCTGGCCGTGCCATCGAGACCCTCTGCGCAGCACCGCTCGCCGGGGGCCTCCGGTCGCTGGCTCTTGGGGCCTCCTACGGCAGCATGTCCATCCGTGGTGAGCTGGATTCGCTGTCGCGTCTCTCGCGTCTCAAGTTCTACAGCCCGACCGACCTCTTCCACGCTCAGGGGCTGGAGCAACTCGAATCCCTCTGGTTGATGCCAGCCACGAGAGAGGGGCTCCGTGCTCTGTTCGTACCAGCCAGTCTCGGCGCCCTTCGCCATGTGCTCCTCGACGCGCGCAAGCTGGACGCAGCTGGTGATCCCCTGCAGGAGCAAGAGCTCGCCGGGTTGTTGCATGGCTCCGCGGCGCCACGGCTCGAGAAGCTGGAGGTGCTCTGGGCTGGAGACGAGGCGGTGCGAAGCCTGCTCGCAGCCATCGAGTCAACGCCTCTGCTTCGCCGCCTGCGCGCTCTCTCGTTCGGAGGCGAGCTGGTCCCACCGGACAGGCGTCCCCTCGCATTCTCCCATCTCGAAACCCTCCGGCTCCCCCCCGGTCTATCCGGGGGAGCTGCGCCTTGATCGCTGCAACGGCATCGGCGCGAGCAAGGCACTGGTCTGGGTCACGGATACTATACACACACACCGCACCGATGTTGTCTGGCACAGGGCTTTGCCCAATCACACTCACCGAGCCCTGGCAGAGCGGCTCCTGAGCAGCTCGCGGTAGCTTGAATTCGATTGCGTCGGCCGAGGAGAGCGCCACGGATAGCCCGCGAGCAGAGGGACCTCGCCCGCCGTTGCTCGCGCGCTTGCTGCACCTGCCCGGAACTCCATGCATTTCAAGGGAGGTGCACGGGTCTGCTTCTTGCGGAGAGCGGCCGGTAGCTCATGCCCGGTCGCGCCTTCTCTCCCTGTTTGTTGCTGCTTCTCCTTGCCAGCTGTCAGGCCACCTCGCGGCTGTCGGGCCAGGGAGCCCTGCACGCCTCGACATCCTCCGCAGGGACGGTGCAGGCCAGCGGCAGCGCCACCCTCACAGTGCGCGGGCCCACCATCCGCCTGGTGCACGACCGTGATCAGGATCGCCTGGAGTACGAGGGGACCCTTCATTTTGCCTACGACGAGGCCAGGCTGGAGGGCGAGGAGACCTTCCAGGTGCTCCATCACTTCCAGCAGTTTCTCCAGAAGAACCCGCGGGTCAAGGTGCGCATCGAGGGCCACACCGACTCCCGCGGGAGCGAGGCCCACAACAAGCAGCTGGCCCGGCGCCGCGCCGAGGCCATCCGCCAGTGGCTCACGCAGCACGGCATCGAGGCCTCACGCCTCGATGCTGTCGGACGAGGCGAGGAAGGCGCCGAGGGGATCGAGGCTCCGGCCTGTTACAACAAGCTCCCCAGAGACACGGCGCCCTGCGAGGAAGGATGGGCCCGGAGCCGCCGGGCGGTCTTCTCCGTGGTCGCCGGTGCCGAGAGCCTCGACGCCTCCTCTCCCCCTCCCCTTCCCGCATCACCTGCGGCCTCCACGCCCTCCGCCCCTGTACCTGCAGAGCGTACCCGACGCTCGTACCTCGGAGGCCACCTGGGCCTTGCCCAGACCACCCGGTCTCCTGCCCAGGGACGCGGGTTCCTCGGCCCTGATCTTGGCTTCTGGCTCTCCCCTCGCTGGTCCCTGGGGCTCTCCGGCGACCTCGCCCTCGCCCCGGGCCTCGCCCCGCTCGGACGTGCGCTGCTCCAGCTTGAAGCCCACGCATCCACGGGACCAGGACCCGAGCTGTGGTTCGGCCTCGGGGTGGGCGCCGGCTCCCTCCCGCCCGCTGGAGCCCCCGCCTCCGCCACCATCGCCCTGCGCCTCGGGATCGACTGGCATCCCTCCGCCGCCACGCGCCTCGGGCCCTTTCTCGAAACCGCTCATCGCTCCGGAGATGCATCCTGGATCGGCCTCGGTGCCCGCATGATGCTCGACTTTTTCTGAGCGTCCTGACGCCCGGCTTCCCCCGTAGAACCCCCCTCTCCCCTCGTCGAGCCAGCACTCGCACGGTGTCCGGCGGCTTCTCTGGCGGGTTCGCCCTGCGATGGACTCGTGCCCTCACCGGCTCAGCTTCTCGAGGAGCTCGGCCAGCTTGATCTGTTCTTCCTCCTCCAGCCGCTCATCCATGTACCTGGTCATGAAGGCCACGGCCTTCGGGAAATGAAGCTCGAAGAGCTTTTGACCCTTGGGGGTGAGCCGCGCTAGCACCTCCCGGTCCGAGCGCTGCGATCGCTCTCGCACCAGCAGCTCCTTCGCCGAGAGCGACTGCGCGACCCGCGTCACGTTGGCGGCCGAGACCACCATCTTGGTCGCAAGATCGCTCATGCGAAGCCCCTCCTGGTTGCCCAGCTCGACGAGCATGTCGAACTCGGTCACAGAGAGCCCCGTCTCGGTTTCGGTGAACTCGCGGACATCGTGCATCAGGCGCACGTGGGCCCGCATCACACCCCGGAACACACGGACCTGCGGCCACGCCCTCACCGGTGCCTTCTTGTTCTTCGGTTCGGCCATCGCTTCCAACGGAAGCTTGCTCCAGAAATACTGACGTTTCAAATATTTTCACAAATGATACTTGCAAGGTGAAGTTTTCGTTCGTAAACAGTTCACCACAGGCGCAGCTGCCACCGGAGGTTCAAGATCCCCATGACGACCGAGCTCACTTCCCTCACCCTGGTGGCGGCCTTCACCGCCGTGCTGTGGGTGCCCTACGCCACCAACCGGATCCTCGTGGGCAAGGGGGTCCTCCACGAGGTCGGCTACCCCGCGGAAGCGACCCGGCTCTCCCCGTGGGCAGAGCGCCTGAAGCGGGCCCACGTGAACGCCGTGGAGAACCTGGTGGTCTTCGCCACGCTGGTGCTGGTCGCGAACGCGGCGGGGGTTCGGACGGCGACGACCGCGCTCGCCGCGCAGGTCTTTCTGGGGGCCCGCGTGGCCCACGCCATCGCCTACACCTTCGCCATCCCCTGGCTCCGGACGATCACCTTCTGCGTCGGCTGGGCGTGCCAGCTCGCCTTCGTCTGGGCCCTTCTCGCAAGCTGACCCCGAGGAGAACGCGCATGTTGCTGGTCCACCTCCTCGAGAAAGATGCGGTTCCGTTCCCGACGCTGGAGAAGAGGTACGGTGCGCTGCTGGCGCTCGTCCGGGCGCTGATCGGCGTCGTGCCCAACTGCGATCCGTATCTGGAGATCTGGCCGACCGCGTTTCGCACGTACAACGTCCTGGTCCCCAACCTCCTGAACCTGCCCATGCTCGTCTGGGGCGTGGGGGCCCCCAAGGAGGCGGTGGGGCTCGGGATGTACGTGGCCAGCCGGGCGGCAGGGTGCCCGTATTGCTCGGCGCACAGCTGTTCGTTCGCGCTCCGGCGAGGGGCGGCGCCCGGGGACATCGCGGCTTCCGTCGCCGAGGACGAGAAGCTCGCTCCACCGCTGCGGGCGGTTGCCAGGGTGGCCCGCGCGCTCGGCGGCGAACGGGCCTTGCTGTCGGCCGAGGACCGCGCCGAACTCGAGCGCCACTACCCCCAGGATGATGTGGAGTGGATCGTGCTCGGTGTCGTTGCGATGGGCTGGCTGAACAAGACGATGAACGCCCTCGGGGTACCTCTCGAAGTCTCGACGGTGGAGGAGGTCAGCGGCGTCATCACGGCCTCCGGCTGGGACCCCACCAGCGTCTTCGAGCCCTCCTACGAGACGCGCGAGCCACCTCGGGCTGACTCGCTCGGGGTGAAGCTCGGTCTGCTGCGTCATGCTCCGTCCGCGGTGAGGCTCGACAACCAGTGGACCGCCGGGGTCCCCGACTCCTGGCCTGCCGTCGGGGTGTACCTGAAAGAGCAGGTCGGTCACGACTTCCCTGTCCTGGCCCACCTCCGCCACAGGCGCGTGGTGCGAGCGCTCGCGACGATGATCCGCGACAATTTCGGCGAGAGCGTCGTCGGGCTCGAGCGCAAGCTTGCAGTCGGGCTTTTCTACGCCGAAGCCGTCGGGGCCACCGGGCTCGCAGCCGAGCTACGGGGGCTGGGCGCCGGCCCCATCGAGGACGCCACCCTCTCGGCCCTCGCTCGCGCCATCTCGCCGAGCCCTTGCGTGGTCGACGCCGCCGTCGTGGAGCGCTGTCGGGCTCTTCCACCCGCTGCCATCGTGGAGACCGTCACGTTCGTCTCGCTCCTGCAGATGCTCCACCGCCTGAGCGCGTTCCACGAAGTCGGCGCCCACGTACGCGCCAGGGCCACGCCCGAGGCGTCGCGCCTTCGAACGCGGATACCCGTGTAATCCGAAACCAGCCGGTCACCCTCGCCTCAGGCTCCTGGCTCCTCACACGAAAGCCTTGGCTGCCCCGGGTCTGCGCTCCGTCTGCCACCTTCGCCCAGCCCTCTGGGCAACCCTCTCCCCCTGAAATCAACCCCTTCAAGTGCTGCCAATGCAAGTCACAACAGACGTCAGCAACATCCATCCACAAACCTCCCCCGCGTGCTCAGGCCACGTCGCAGCCCTCCCGCTGCCCACCACCTCGCCCGTTTTCCGGAGGGTCGAGGCCAGCGGTGGATGGCTCGACATCGCCGAAACGCGCCACCGTCCGGCGCTGCGAGCCGGGCTGGATCTGATCGAGAAGCAGCCGCTGGTGCTGCTCGGGTTCAGCCCCGGCAGCGGCTACTTCAGCCGCAGGCGCGTGGAGGTCGCGATCGAGGCGATGGCGGCGCTGTTCGAGGAGGTGCTGGTGGTCGTGCCGGACACCATCGTCGAGCACACCTACCGGGCGCTCGGCTATCCGGAGGCGCAGGTGGTGACCAAGGCGCGCAACACCTCGCGGAACCTGCAGAACCGCTGCCAGCGGGCGATCGAACTGGCGCGGGTGCGCTACCCAGGGACCCGGCTGCACATGCTCGACTGGGCGACCGACGTGGAGGGTCAACCCGGTCATGACGCGGATGTCGAGGAGATGCGCTCGCTCTTTCGCACGCATCCGGGCTTCCGTGCCGCCGTGCTCGACCAGGGGCGCAAGGTGCTGGCCGCCAGACGCTCCGACCGACCGCCCACGGAGGCAGAGGTCGAGGAGGGGGTGCAGTACCTGCTCAAAGAATTCGCCTTCGTACGGCGCGCACGCCGTCAGCTAGGCCGTGACCTTGTCATCCCCTATTACCAGGATTTCACCCTGGCCCAGGGGCTCTGCGACGGTCAGTTCCTGCCTGCAGAAGACGGTGTCGGGTGGCTGATCTACGAGATCAAGATCGAGGGCGCCGCGGACCCAAAGGATGGCCAAGATGAGCGTTGAGCACCACGGAGACAGCGAGAACTGGAATTTCAACGCGCCGGCCTACGGAGAACACCGCTGGCATCCGGAGTCCGCGGCCCCCCCCGGCGTCCCGGTGCTGGATCTCGCCGTGTTGCGCGGCGAATCCAGCCCGGAGCTGCAGCAGGAGGCGCTCCGGCGCCTCGCCGAGGCGGTCACCGGGTCGGGCTTCTTCTACCTGAAGAACCACGGCATCGCGGAGGAGGCGATCGAGCAGGTCGCGCGGCAGACCCGGAAATTTTTTGGCATGCCGGAGCCATACAAGCACCAGTTCGATCACCACCAGCGGATCCGCGGTTACACCGGCTACCGCTTCGAGAGCACGGCTCGATTCTTCGGTACAGGGAGCGGCCAGGACCTGTGCATGAAGTACACGATGGGGCCGGAGCTGAGCCCGGAGGAAGTGCGCGCCCGGATCGACTCGGAGGAAGACATCGCCTCCAATGCCTATTCGGAGAACGTCTACCCGGACGACGTCTTCCGGGCGGCCTGGGTGCACTATTACGAGGCGGTCCACCGCGCCTCGATGGCCCTGCTGGACGCGATGGGGCAGGCGCTCCGGCTGGACACCGACGGCCAGCGGGTGTGGTCAGAGATGTTGATCGAGCGTAGCTGCGGGGAGCTGCGCTTCTTCCAGTACCCGGACGTGCCCAGGCTCGCCTGCGCCGACAGCCCGGGCGCAGGCCCAGACCGGATGGCAGCCCACTTCGACATGGACGTCGTGACGCTGCTGCACCAGACGCCCTGCGACAACGGCTTCATCAGCCTGGAGGCCCTGATCGGCGAGGAGTACGTCAAGCTGCCGGCGATCCGTGGCACGCTCGTCGTCAACCTGGGCGAGATCCTCCGGCTGCTGACCCGCGGGCGTGTGAAGGCGACGGTGCACCGGGTCGTCCGTCCGCCGATGCGACTCCACGCCGGCAGCGCCCGCGACGTGCTGGTGTTCTTCCAGGCGCCGCCCTTGAACGCCCGGCTGCGTCCCATCGCCTTCGAGGGCGAGGCGGTGGGGACCGGCTCGATCTTCGACGAGCTTTACCGGGCCGCCGGTCCGGCCGGGCATGTGCGCTTCTCCCAGCTACGCGCCCGCCTGTTCGGGGAGTTCATCCGTCAGATGGAGGAACGCAGCCTCCAATCCGAGCACGAAGATCACCTGTTTTCGAAGGCCTGAGCAGGGCGGGTTGCTCTCGGCCTCTGCCCACCCCCGCCAGACCGGGTACGTTGTCCTCTCGATGCCCCCGAGTGATCCTGCCAGCGATCCGACCTTCGATGCGGCGCAGCTGCTTCCAGAGCCCTCGGGCGCTGCGATGAGCCCCACCTGCCTCGCGGGCCGGTACCAGATCCTCGCTCTTCTCGGGGAAGGCGGCATGGGCTCGGTCTACCGCGCGCGAGATCTCGAGCTCGGCGAGGACGTCGCCCTCAAGGTCATTCACCGAAAAATCAGCCTGGATGAGGGCATGGCAGAGCGCTTTCGCCAGGAGGCTCGCCTTGCCCGGAAGGTCACTCACCGCAACGTCGCTCGCACCTTCGACATCGGCGAGCACGGCGGGATGAAGTTCCTCACGATGGAGTACGTCGATGGCGAGAGCCTCGGCCAGCTGCTCAGTCGCAAGGGCAAGCTGCCCATCGAAGAGGCCATCCAGATCGCGCGCTCCATCGGCGAGGGGCTCTCGGCGGCCCACTCCGCCGGCATCGTGCACCGGGATCTGAAGCCGGAGAACGTGCTGATCTCGAGCAGCAAGCGCGTGGTCCTCACCGATTTCGGCATCGCGAGGGCGGTGCATGTACCTGACGCGGAGAGCAAGACGGGCGGGCGACTCATCGGAACTCCGGCCTACATGGCCCCCGAGCAGGTCATGGGCTCCCTTGACATCGACGGCCGTACCGATCTTTACGCCCTCGGCCTTGTGCTCTTCGAGATGCTCGTCGGAGAGCGAGCCTTCCCGGGCTCCAACCCCCTCATCGTGGCGTCCGCGAGGCTCTACGGCGCCACGCCCACCCTCGCGGGCCGGAGGCACGACGCCCCCCTGGCCCTCATCGACGTGGTGTCACGCTGCCTCGAGCGGGAGCGCGAGCAGCGGTTCGCCAGCGCGGACGACGTCGTCCGCGCCCTCGACGCCTGCGCCGGGGCGCCGGGCCCGCCCTCTGGTAGCGAACCGACGCCCGTCCGAGGGCTTGTCCCGGTTCGCGCTGGCGAGCGGACGGTGGCCGTGCTGGTCCCGTCGACGGGCGGACTCGACGAGGAGCTCGGCGACGGGTTCGCCGAGCAGCTGATCGATGCGCTGTCGATGGTCCGCGGGCTCAAGGTCAAAGGGACCTCCGTCGTCCTGCGCCCCGGTGAGAGCATCGAGGACGCCGGACGACGCCTGGGCGTTCAGGCCATCGTCCATGGCTCCATGGTGAAACAGCACGAGCAGGTGCAGCTGACGCTCAAGCTGCTCGGCGTCGAGGATGCCTTCCAGCTCTGGGCCGACCGGCGCCGCGTGGCGCTGGCAGGGCTGCTCGACACCGTCGACGAGGTCGCCGGGAAGATCGCCGCCGCGCTCCAGGCCGAGTTTCCGGCGCAGGCAGCCCCCGGTCGATCCGCCGCGGCGCCAGCCGAACTCGTCATGCGCGCCCGCCACGAGATCCTGAAGAACCCCTTCAACCTGGCTCGTGCCGCCGAGCACCTCGAGGCAGCGGTCCGTATCGCCCCCGACGATCCCCGCGTCCTGTCCGCCTTCGCGATGATGCAGGCGATGCGGTCGCAGTGGGCCGACAGCTCGCCCGAGATCGCCGTCGCCGCTCGCCGCGCGGCGATGCGCACCCTCGAGCTCGCCCCGGGGCTGGGCGAGGCGTGGGCTGCGCTCGCGATGATCCGGCTCACCGTCGACGATGACGTCGTGGGTGCCGTCGAGGCCGCACGAAAGGCTGTCCTCTTCGCGCCCAGCGCGGCCGAGCCCCACGAGCTGCTCGGCCGCATCCTTGGCGAGGCAGATCTGCTCGACATCGCGATCGATCACCTCGAACGTGCCAGCTGGATCGACCCGCTCAGCCACATGACCATCGCGGATCTCTGCCGGCTCCGCGCTCTGAAGAACGACTGGTCCGTGGTCGAGACCCTGTGCCAGCTGCTCGACGTGCAGGGCCGCCCGGAGTGGAGCGCCGCGCTCAGGCTACGCCACGATCCCTGGCGAGGCCAGACCCCCCCCGAGGTGCCCCCAGGGCTCTTCGTGCCCGGGGATCGCCGGGGGATGCTCGCGCAGCTGATCGGGCAGGTCGCTCACACGAGGCAGATCTCCGGTCCTGTCCGCGAAGGGGTGGAGAAGATGCTCTCCCTCGCCGCCTCTGGCACGCGGATGTACCGCTTCATCCTTCAGTGCTGGGTAGAGATGTGCCTGCAGGCCAACGACCACGAGGCGGCCATCGAGGGCGTCGAGCGGGCGGTGAGCGCAGGGCTCCAGGACCTCGGCTGGCTGCGGAGAATGCCGCTCTTCGCTCCCATCCGTGGCACCGAGGCGTTCACCCGCGCCCTCGCGGTCGTTGAGCAGCGCGCTCGACACGTCGTCGCGGCGTATCGCTCCTCCTCGAACTCCTGAGCGCGCCCCCTCCGAGGAGGTGTCCAATCAAACCCATATCGCCTTGGTTTCCGGCCGGTTCACACCAGCGTCGGCACGACCTCGGCGCTGTCCAGCTCCCTCGGCAGGTAGCGGGGAGCATGGTGGCGCAGGCATGATGCGAGCGCGTCCAGCAGGTCGGACTTCCAGTGCTGGCGCTGGCCGACCACGCTGACCTCGCGCGTGGGCACCGACCCACGAAACGAGCGAATTTGCCGCTGCCGCACGTCGCTCGGGAGGGTGCTCGCGTAGCTCTCCGGGAACAAGGTGCAGCCGCCCACCCGGTCGACCAGCCCGCGCAGCGTCTCGAAGTTCCCCGCCTCGAAACGAACGCTCCCGAGGATGCGGCGCAGGTGCCCTCCGCACAGGTGCACGACCTGGTTGCGAAAGCAGTGCCCGTCCTCCAGCAGCCAGAGGTCATCGCGAGCGATGTCGTCGACCTCGATCTCGTCCAGGCGCAACAGCTCCGAGGAGGCGTGGGCGTACCCGTAGAACGGGTCATAGAAGACGACCCGCTTTTCCAGCCCCGGATCCGCCACGGGCGTCACCATCAACCCGGCGTCCAGCCGCATCGCCTGCAGCTCCGCGAGGATCTCGCCGGTGGTTCGCTCCACGACCGTGAGTTCCGCCTCCGGGTAAGCCGCGGCAAACGCCGGGAGAAACCAGGGGATGACCGTGGACGCGAGCGTCGGGATGACCCCGAGGGTGACCTGGCCCGTGAGCGGGTGGATCCCCTTCGCTGCAGCCACCAGGCGGGCATGCGCCGAGACCACCTCCTGGGCGAGGCGCACGATGCGCTCCCCCGGCTCCGTCGCCACGATCGGTTTGGCCCGCCGGTCGAAGATCACCACCCCGAGGTCCTGCTCCATCTTCGCCACCTGGGCGCTCAAGGTCGCCTGCGAGACGAAGCAGAGCGAGGCGGCCCGGCCGAAATGACCCGTGCGGTAGATCGCGACGATGTACTCGAGCTGGCTGATGGTTGGCATGACCTGTCCCGGTGAAAAACCACGCCCCGGACGCCCTGGCTTCGCGACGCTTCAACGCTACTCCACCAGCACCCCCCGCTCCACGAGCGCCTTGTAGTGGTAACCAAATCCCAGGTCCACGTCCCGGCGGAGGGTCCCGCGGAACGCGACCCACTGCCCCTGCACCACCTGCTGCTGGGTCTGGATGGTGAGATCGTGGGTCTTCGCCGCCGCCTCTCCCGTCCCGTCCTGCAGATGAACCCAGATCGCGCCCACCGCGTTTGTTGCCTTGACCACCCGCCCGGCCACCACGACCTCGGTCCCGGCACGAAGCTCCAGCTCCGCATGGACCTGGCCCACGGACAGGGCTCCGGGAGGTGCCCTCCTGGCCACCATGCGCCGGGCGGTCTCCGCGTCCACGACCCGCACCTGGGCAATCTCGACCATCTCCGGGACACGCCCCGCCACCCCGGGCAGGACCACGTCAGTCCGCAGCTTGCCGCGGCCGAGCAGCACGTGGTCCCCGATCCGGGCCCCTACCCTCGGCACCTGGACCCAGGTGCTGAGCGCCCCCTGCCGCACGCGCAGCAGCTGGTGTTCTCCGCGCTCAAGGGCCTGCTCGACGACCGTCGGACCCAGGTTGGCCCAGCCTCCTGGCGGAGCCTCCGTCGACCGTGGATCGCCGCAGGCCACGGCGAGAAGGGCAAGGATTCCTGAAAAAATGCTTCGGTGCATGGCGGCGACCTGAGTCGTGCTGGAGGACATGGGGCAGGGCACAGGGGGGCGAGCGCGGGGTCAGCGATGAAGGTCGAAGCGATCCGCCAGCATCACCTTCGTCCAGGCGGCGACGAAGTCCTTCTCGAACCTTTCCCGGTCGTGCGCGTACCCCTCGCAGATCGCCCGGAGCTCGGCGTTGGACCCGAAGACGAGGTCGACCTGCGTCGCCGTCCAGCGCACCTTCCCGTCCGGACCGGTGCCCTCGAAGGTACCGTCGCCCTTCGGGGTCCAGCGCGTCGAGAGATCCAGCAGGTTCACGAAGAAATCATTCGATAGCGTCCCGGGCTTCCTCGTGAACACGCCGTGCCTGGAGCCTCCGCTGTTCGCGTCCAGGACCCGGAGCCCGCCGACCAGCGCCGTCATCTCCACCGTCGTCAGCCCGAGCTGGGCCGCCTTGTCGATCAGGGCATCGGTGGGCCGGCGCCCCGCCTCCTCGGTGTGATGGTTGCGGAACCCGTCCGCTTTGGGCTCCAGGAAGCCGAAGGATGTCACGTCCGTCTGCTCGGCGGTCGCGTCGTTGCGGCCCGGCGTGAACGGCACCGCCACCGGGGCCCCTGCCGCCTTCGCGGCCTGCTCGATCCCCACCGCTCCGGCGAGCACGATCACGTCCGCGAGTGACACCCTCTTGCCCCCGCTGGCCGACGCGTTGAACCGGGAGCGCACCTCCTCGAGCTTCCCCAGCGTCGCTCGCAGCTCGGCCGGGTCGTTGACCTTCCAGTGGATCGCTGGTTCCAGCCGGATCCGCGCCCCGTTGGCCCCGCCCCGCATGTCCGAGGCCCGGTAGGTCGACGCCGAGGCCCACGCCACCCGCACCAGCTCCGACGGCCGCAGGCCCGTCGCGACGATCGCCCCCCTGAGCTGGTTGATGTCGCTCGCTTCGACCACCTTGTAATCGATGGCCGGGATGGGATCCTGCCACACAAAGCTCTCGCGAGGCACTTCCGACCCGAGGTACCGCGTCTTCGGTCCCAGGTCCCGGTGCGTCAGCTTGAACCATGCGTGGGCAAACGCCCTCGCAAAGGCCTCCGGATCGTCCTTGAAGCGCTTCGAGACGGCGTCGTACGCCGGGTCCTGCCGCAGCGAGAGATCCGTCGTGAGCATCATCGGCGCATGGCGTTTCGTGGCGTCGTGCGCGTCCGGAACGAGGGAGGCCCCCGCGTCCCCCTGGGGCTTCCACTGCGTGGCCCCCGCGGGGCTCTTCGTCTTCTCCCAGGTGAACCCGTAAAGGAACGCGAAGTACTGGCCGCTCCACCTGGTCGGGGTCGAGGTCCATGCCCCTTCCAGCCCGCTGGTCGTCGTGTCCGCCCCCTTCCCGGTGCCGCAGCTGTTCACCCAGCCAAGCCCCTGTGCCTCCATGCCCAGCGCAGCAGGCTCCTTGCCGACGCACCTGTCCACCGGGTGCGCGCCGTGGGCCTTGCCGAAGGTGTGCCCACCGGCAATCAGCGCCACCGTCTCCTCGTCGTTCATCCCCATGCGAGCAAAGGTCTCCCGGATGTCGGAGGCAGCCGCCACCGGATCGGGCTTGCCGTCGGGCCCCTCGGGGTTGACGTAGATGAGCCCCATCTGGGTCGCCGCCAGCGGTTTCTCCAGCTCTCGCTTCCCATGGAACCGCTCCGCAGCCAGGAACTTGCGCTCCGGTCCCCAGTCCACCAGCTCCGCCTCCCGGTCATCGACCCGCCCCGCAGCAAAGCCGAGCGTCTTGAACCCCCCTCGCTCCATCGCCACGTTCCCCGCCAGGATCATCAGATCCGCCCACGACAGGGCGCTGCCGTACTTCTGCTTGACCGGCAGGAGCAGCCGGCGCGCCTTGTCCAGGTTGCCGTTGTCGGGCCAGCTGTTCAGCGGCTCGAAACGCTGCTGCCCTCCGTCCGCGCCGCCCCGCCCGTCAAAGACCCGGTAGGTCCCTGCGCTGTGCCATGCCATGCGGATGAAGAGGGGGCCGTAGGTGCCATAATCCGCGGGCCACCAGTCCTGGGACCTGGTCATCACCGCCTCGATGTCCGCCTTCACCGCCTTGAGGTCCAGCTTCGCCACCTTCTCGGCGTACGCCCTGGCCTCCGCGCGGGCGTTCCCCGCCTCGTTCCGTCGCAGCGGTGTCAGATCGACCCGATCTGGCCACCAGGAACGACCGTCGCGGGCAGCTTCCGTGGGACCGGTCCCAGCCACCAAGGCGGCGCTGGTCTCGGGGGAGGCCACGGGCTGCGCAGGCACTCCGACCGCCACCGAAGGCGACGGCTGGCAGGCTGGCAGCACAAGAAGAAGAGCAGCAGAAGGGGTCAGCAGCAGGCTCGGGAACCGGGTGGCGCTTCGCATGGGGAATCTCCCTGGGGGTGCGGGTTTCCCCGGAACCTAGGTGCCCCGATCCGATATGAAAAAACGAATGTTTCTATGGGTCGATAGACAGCATCGAACAACCAGGAGGCCCCCGGTGGCATCGCCGGCCCGGGAGCAACCCCCGGCAAGCAGCTCACCTCGATCGCCCTCACCATGCCTCCTGTGCCGGACTGCACGCCAGGCACGGACTGCCCACCCGGCCAGCTTGAGCAAGCAGCAGCATCCCCCGGCGTTCACGCCGGGGTCCACCGCGCTTCGGGTCGGACATAGAAAGACCGATCCTGGTTCTTTTGTGGTGGTCTCGATGGCGAAGGTTGCCGTGCGATGGCCTCCAGCGTCGGCGTGAGGCGCTCGAGGAAGGGCAGACCCGGGACCAGGTTCAGGGCGAGCGCGTCGAGAGCGAGCCAGGCGAAGTTCCTCTTCGTGGCCGACCTGTCCAGGAGGGGGTCCGCCAGCAGCGGGGCGGCTTCGAGCGGCATCGCTCCCGCGAGCGCGAAGCGAGGGGCCCGGGTGCTCCAGTCGGGGGGAGAACAGGGGCCGTGCCTGGCTCGCGCACCGAGCAATCTGTGCCCCGCAGGGCGCCACGGTCGAGGGCACGGGAAGGCGAGGGCGGGAAGGTGATTTTCTTCATGCGACCGCCGCTGCGAAGGCCGCGAAGAGATCTCCCGGGAGCGGGTGCTCGAGCCGCCAGGTCACTGCCATCGGCATCTCGCCCTCGTGCTTGACGTAGCTCGCCGGGCCGAGGAAGTAGAACGCCCGATCGTCGCTCCGCAGCCGCGCGAACAGCATGACGCGTGAGCCTCGCTGCGCGTGCTGCTGGTAGCGCATCCCGGTCTCGCTGCCGGCGCGCGTGGTCGACTGGCTCTCCCAGTGGATCAGCTCCGGGCTGATGGCGTGATCGCGGTACCGGGTCGTCGGTGAGAAGTGCCCGACGGTCTTGTCGAGGGTGAAGGCCAGCAGGTCGGTCTTCGCCTCGCTGGCCCAGTAAACCCCGGTCTGCCACGGCGCCACCTTGGCCTCCGTGCCCACCCCGAAGGCCGCCAGGATCTCGATCCTCGTGTAGCGCGCATGGACCTGCAACGGCACCTCCGGCATCGCCGCAAGAGGCCGCGTGACGTGGGCGACTTGCCCGAGCAACGCGCGGAAGAGCTCGCGCAGCTCGGCGCACACCTGCGGGTGGCTCCACAGCAGCGCGCTGCCCTCGTCGAGGCTCGCTGTCTTCGAGATCACCTGGCCGGTGACCTGGGCGACGAGCATCCGCAGCAGGCGCCGTTCGCGCTCGTTCAGCGCCGGCGCGCCGGGCGGCGACGGACGCGCGAGAAGGCCTCGGTAGGCCTCGATCCTGGCCAGATCATCGACGTGCAGCAGCCTGCCGCAGGCCCGTCGTAGCTCTTTCTCGTGAGGGCCTGCGGGGGCGACCTGCAAGCCTGCCTCGGCGCAGAGGTCGGACCAGCTCCTGTTGCCGGCGTAGAGCTCCTCGAGGTCCAGCCCTGTCGCCTCCAGGTAGCCAGCCAGCGACACGCCCGGGGTCTCCTGGCTCAGCGCCTTCAGCTCGGCGACCTTCCTGGCCCACTGCGAAGGCACCGCCGCCCGGATGCTCCGGAGCACGATGTCACTCGCCACCGCGTCGAGCTCCAGGTGGCAGCCCGCCGGCAGCAGCGGAAACCCCTGCTCGACCTGCTCTTGCAGGTGCTTGCGGCTGCCTCCCAGCAGGGCCCCCAGACGCCGATCGAAGCGAAATTCTGCGCGGTGATGCCCCACGAAATCGAGCACCGTGCAGAGCGATTTTCCCGTGCTCTTGCGCAGCCCCCGCCCCAGCTGCTGCAAGAACAGGGTCGGGCTGTCGGTGGGGCGAAGCATCAGCAGCGTATCGACCTCGGGCACATCGACGCCCTCGTTGAACAGGTCGACCGAGAAGACCGCGCGAAGCTCGCCCGTGGCCAGCGCCGCCAGCGCCGCGCGCCGCTCGGCCTCGGGGGTGTCCGACCAGATGGCCTTTGACGCGAGGCCTGCCTCGCTGAAGACGCGGGCCATGAAGCGCGCGTGCTGGACGCTGACGCAGAAGCCCAGCGCTCGCATCCGGCCCACGTCGCCGACGCGGCGCTCGAGCTGCTGAAGCACCAGCCTCGCCCAAACGTCGTTGCCGGTCAGCAGGTTTGACAGACCCTCGACGTCGTAGCCTCGACCTCGCCGCCACGGCACCTTGCTCAGGTCGAGACCATCATGGACGCCGTAGTAGGCGAACGGCACCAGCCGGTGCTGATCGATGGCGTCCCAGAGGCGAAGCTCGGCGGCGATCCGGTCGCCAAACCACCCCAGGATCGAAAGCCCGTCGCTGCGCTCGGGCGTCGCCGTGAGGCCCAGCAGCTCGCGCGGTTGCAGGTGCTCGAGCAGCGCCTGGTACGAGCCCGCGGCGGCGTGGTGAAACTCGTCGACGATGACCACGTCGAAGTGATCCGGCGCGAGGTGCGACAGCCCCGCCGCGGTCAGGCTCTGGATGGAGGCAAACACATGCTCGAAGCGCGCAGGGCGCGAGCCTCCGACCCAGCGCTCGCCAAAGGCGTGATCGCGCAGCGCATGGCGGAAGGTCATCAGGCTCTGCGTCAGGATCTCCTCGCGGTGGGCGACGAACAGCAGCCGGGCCCGCGGCAACGAGGTCCGCAGCCGCGCGTAGTCGACCGCGGCCATCACCGTCTTGCCGGTGCCGGTGGCCGAGACCAGCAGGTTGCGATGAAACCCTCGCTGCCTGGAGAGCGCGATCTGCTCGAGCAGGCGCTCCTGGAAGGGCTCAAGGCGCAGCTCGACGGGGCTCATCCAGACGACCGGCGCGGGGCGCTCGGCGGCGGTGGCATCGAGGAAGTGCTCGCGCTGGTAAGGCACGAAATCCCGGCTGTTCCAGTAGCTCTCGAAGATGGCCTCGATCTTTGCCAGCACGCCGGGGTTACGCGCCCCCGAGGCCCGGACGTTCCACTCGAGCCCGCTGACCTGGGCCGAGTGGGTGAGGTTGGAGGAGCCGATGTAGCCCGTCGAGAAGCCCGAGCGCCGGTGGAAGAGCCAGGCCTTGGCATGCAGCCGCGTGCTGCTGGTGTCGTACGAGACGCGAACCTGCGCCCCCAGCGCCTGCAGCGCATCCAGGGCCCGTGCCTCGGTCGAACCCGTGTAGGTCGTCGTGAGCACGCGCAGCGCGCGGCCCGCGGCACAGTGCATCCTCAGGGCCTCGAGCAGGGGAGAGATCCCGCTGTGGCGGATGAAGGCCATGACCAGGTCGATGCGGTCGGCCGACGGGATCTCGGCCAGGAGCTGGCTGCCGATGCGGGGCTCACCGGGGGCGTTGGTGAGCAAGGCGGTGTCGAGCAGGGGAAGCAAGGGCGATGAAATCCGCTCGTCGGTCCCGTCCGGGAGCTTGCCCAGCATCGCCTCGAGCAGCTCGCCCTCGGCCAGCGGCCGCTCATCTCGCAGCGCCTCGGTGGTCTGCTCGTCGTCCTGCCCGCGCTCGCTGCCCAGCGTCTCGATCAGCCTGCGCACCAGCGCCGTGCCGACGGCGACTCGCTCCTTGTCGGGGATGGCCTCCAGCGCGCGCTCGACGACCCGGGCGAGGTGCAGCGCCAGGCGGTCGGGGGCCTCGGCCGGGTGGAGCTTGCGGCGCAGCGGCACGACGTTGCCAGCGGGGGCCGGGAGCCGCGCCGCCAGGGCTTCGGTGAGGAGCTGCTCGTAGAGGCCTCGTTCGAGCGTCGCCATGGGCGCATCGTCGCATGACGGACCCCGTGTGGGCGTGCTCGGGTAAACTGGCGCGCCGGGACCATGGCTGAATCGTCCAGGGGAAGACCGAACGAGACCCTGCCCGCGTGGCCCGGCTGCTGGCCGCTTCTGCCCGACGCGGACCACCTCGACCTCCTGCGCGTGGTTGCCTTGCCCGCAGTCGTTGGCGTGGGCCAGCCAGCGCAGGCCCTCGACGTTGAGCCAGCGCTGCAGGTCCAGCGCCCAGCCCGCTGCAAGCAGGAGCCGCACGCAAGGTGAAGCATGGTGCCGGGAGGGGGACTCGAACCCCCACGCGCACGGTGGCGCACCACATTCTGAGTGTGGGATGTCTGCCATTCCATCACCCCGGCATCGGAGGCTGGAGACCGGAGACGGGAGGCTGGAGGTCAGAACTTCCCTACAGCCTGCAGCCTGCGGTCTGCAGCCTCTTGTTGTCGGCCCGGAGGGAGTCGAACCCTC
>JALOQB010000327.1 GCA_025453595.1 Polyangiaceae bacterium | reverse complement strand
GGTTTTTACCTTTCAAGCAACGAGAGAAACGAGGACCGACTGCGCGGACTCCACCATGGAGTATCCGTTGGGACCGGGCAGCCACGGCCGCCACATCCACGCCAGGACGTGGGCGACGACCGCCACGCCCGTGAAGACCAGGAAGCTGGTCACAAAGATCCCGTGGAACTCCTTGGCTTCCGCCTCGGAGAGCCCCGAGTAGTTTCCGTTTTTCACTTCTGTCTGAGCCATTTGAAACACCTCCTCGTTCGCGCCGCGCTGTCTCCCGCGCGGCTGGGTTCGCCGTTTCGCTACAGCGTCGGAAGGCCCCCCAGGGAGCCCTCGCGTTTGTTCGACCTGGCGCCCGGACCGGAGGGCCCTGGCGACGCTGGGGTCGCTTGTCCAAGCCCACGGTTCGCTTCGAGTTCCCCGGTCACAGGGCGTACTCGTTCTGCCGTGGGGCTGTGGTGAGATGGGTTGCCTTGACGACCGGATCTCCGGCCCGCCTGGCGCGCTGCTCCGCCGCGTCCCGGAGCTGCTTCGCCGCCGAGATCCGCGTCAGCACCGGCAGCGCCTCGAGCACCGCCTGCAGCGCGTGCTCCGCGGTCTCCTCCCATGGAAGCTCCTCGTGGATGCGCGCCGGCGTCGGGTCGACCTTGTCCAGCTCCGTACCCAGCGGCAAGATCGCGAACAGCGCGTCGAAGAGCGCGTTGCAGACCTCCTGCACCAGGTACGTGGCCCCCGAGTACCCCATGAACGGCGTGCCCGTGTGGCGCCGGATCGCGGTCCCGGGGAACGAGGCCGGGATGTAGATCGCCCGGCCCCCCGCCTCCGCCAGGTACATCCGCTCGTTGTACGACCCGAAGAGCACCAGCGGCGTGCGCGTCCGGACGGCCTCCCGCACCGCCGCGTTGTCGGTCTTGGCCCCGGGGCGCCGCTCGAAGCTGAAGTTGCAGGGGAGCCCCAGCTCGTCCTCCAGGAAGGATCGCACGCCCCGCGCGTAGGTCTCGTTCGCCACGATCCCGAAGCTCGCCGTACCGAAGAAATCCTGGGTCACCGAGCGCCAGAGATCCCACATCGGCTTCAGGGTCGTGTGCTTCTCTCGCTCGATGAAGGGCTCTGGATCCAGCCCCAGCTGCTCGCCCAGCGCCCGCAGAAAGCGCGTCGTGCTGTGGAGCCCGATGGGCGCCTGCAGGTACGGCTTGTCGAGCGCCTCGCACAGCAGCCGCCCGTACTCGCGGTACATCACCACGTTCACGTCCGCATCGACCAGCCTGGGCACATCCATCAGGTGCGCCCCCAGCGGGAACGTCAGGTTCACCTCGGCCCCGATGCCCTCGATCAGACGGCGCACCTCCGCCAGGTCGGACCACGTGTTGAAGTAACCGTAGCCGGGGCCGATGATGTTCACCCGGGGCCGCTCCCCCTCCTTGCGCGCCCGCGCCTTCGGCATGCGACCGTTCTTCAGCCCGTACTGGGTCCAGAGCCAGAGCATCGCGCGGTTGGCGCTCTGCCACTGGTCCTCGTCGATGGTCCTGGGCAAGAACCGCTGGATCCCGGTGCCCTCGGGGGTGACCCCGCCGCCGATCATCTCGGCGATCGAGCCGGTCACCACGACCGCCGGCAAGCCTGGATCCAGGGCTTGATGCGCCCGCTTCATCGCCCCCTCGGTCCCCTTCTGCCCCAGTTCTTGCTCGGACAGGCCGGTCACCACGATGGGCAGCTCGTGCGGGGGCAGCCCGTCGGTGTAGTGAAGCACGGACGTGACCGGGAGGTTCTCGCACCCCACAGGCCCGTCGATGATGACCTGGAGCCCCTGGATCGCCGTGAACACGTAGACGGCGCCCCAGTAGCCTCCGGCCCGGTCGTGATCGAGGATCAACATCCGATCGCCTCCTCGGACTTGGGCTTCTTCTTCAGCTTGATCAGCTGCTGCGCGCGGAACTCCGGGCGATCCCGCGGGACGTCCTGCCAAACCCCCGCCGCGTGGCCCTGGCCGACCCCCTCGAAGAACGCCCGCATCTCGGTGAAGCGGGCGCGGTTCGCCAGCGCCGCGCCGACCACCTGCGCCAGGGACCCGGCACCTGCAGGCCCCATCAGCGGGCGCGCCGAGATCAGGTTGGTGAAGTACAGCGCAGGCACCCCGCGCTCCTTGGCCGCCTGGACCACCGGCGTTGTCCCGATCGCCAGATCCGGCTCGTACGCGCCCAGCGCCGCGAGATCGTGCTCCAGGGAGGCGCGGAATCGCACCTCGACCCCTCGCGCCGCGAGCCACGCCCGATCCGCCTCGGCCCAGGGCGTCCGGGGGCAGGCGGTCCCCACGTAACGAACATCCCCGCCGCTCTCGATCAGCAAGCGCGCGACCAGCAGCTCGGAGCCTTCGTAACCCGACAGGGTGATCCGCCCTCGCACCGGCTTCGCCGCGAGAGCCCCCCGGATCCCGGGGAGCGCCGCGTTCTTCGCCGCATCGATCTTCGCCCTGCTCACGCCGCAGGCCTCGCCGATCGCCTCCAGCCAGGACGCAGTCCCCTCGTAGCCCACCGGCGCCGAACCGACGACCGCGCGACCGGCCGCCGAGAGCTCGCGGATCGAGGCGGTGTAGAAGGGGTGCAGCGCCCCCACCACCGCGCAGTCGAGCGCCGCGTAGAGCTCGCGCCACTCTCGCGTGGGGACCACCGGCCCCGCCGCCAGCCCCATCGGCTCCAGCATCCGGCCGATGGACACCGGGTCGACCGGGAACACCTCGCCCAGCAGCGTCACCGTGGGGCGCGCCGAGCGACCCGCTCGGGGGGCCTGCACGGGCCCCTGCTCGGCCTCGGACCGGGCGTACGCCAGCATCGCGCCGGCAAGCACATCCTTCGCCTCCGCGTGGGTCGGCACCCCGAAGCCAGGGACATCGATGCCGATGATCCGGACCCCGTTGATCGACGGCGGCAAGAGCCGCAGCGGCACCCCGGAGGCGGTCGGCACGCAGAGGTTGATCACCACGATGCTGTCGTAGTCCTCCGGCTTCGCCAGCTGATGGACCGCGTCGCGGAGATCCTCGAAGAGCTTGCCGGTGACCAGCGTCTCGGAGTTGAACGGCACGTACCCGACGCTCCGCCTCGCCCCGTAAAAATGCGAGGTGAAGGTCAGCCCGTAGACGCAGCAGGCCGAGCCCGAGAGCACCGTGGCGGTGCGCCGCATCCGGAGCCCGACTCGCAGCGAACCGAAGGCCGGGCACATGCTCTGGGGCTGATCGTGGGGGCCCACCGGGTAGTCGGCGGCATAGCGATCCAGCGTCTCGCTCTTGCCCGCCGCCCGCGCCGCCCTGTCCAGCTGCTCCTTGCCGCCGTGACAGGCCCCGGTCGCCTCCAAGCTCGCGTCCTGGGGCTGGCTCATGACGGGACCGACGCCCCCTCGTAAAGGATCTCGAGGGAGCGCTTCTTCTTGAGCTGAGGGCCGCACATGTCCTCGATCGTCGCGGGCTCCAGCACCACGTCGCGCCCCACCGCGTCCCCCTTGAACAGACCCAGCAGCGCGTCCTGATCGAGGGGCCTGGGGAGCAGCGGAGGCGCCGTCGCCACGTTGAACGCGAGCTCCTCGAAGATGCCTCCCCAGCGCGTCCCCGGGCGGCCGATGATCTCGTACTTCGCGCTCTTGCGCCGGATGTCCTCGTCCGCAGGGATCGACGCCAGGATGGGGATCCCCACCTGCTCCGCGAAGGCCGCCGCCTCCCCGGTGCCGTCGTCCTTGTTGATCACGATGCCCGCCACCCCCACGTGGCCGCCCAGCTTTCGGAAATACTGGGTCGCCGAGCACACGTTGTTGGCCACGTAGAGCGACTGGAGGTCGTTGGCGCCGACGACGATGACCTTCTGGCACATGTCCCGCGCGATGGGCAAACCGAAGCCCCCGCAGACCACATCCCCCAGGAAGTCGAGGAGCACGTAGTCAAACCCCCAGTCGTGGAAGCCGAGCTTCTCCAGGGTCTCGAACCCGTGGATGATCCCTCGCCCCCCGCAGCCGCGGCCGACCTCCGGGCCCCCCAGCTCCATCGCGTACACACCGTCGCGCTTGAAGCAGACGTCCCCGATCGAGATCTCCTCCCCCGCATCTTTCTTCCGCGAGGAGGTGTTGATGATGGTCGGACAGGCGCGGCCGCCGAAGAGCAGCGAGGTCGTGTCGCTCTTCGGGTCGCACCCGATCAGCAGCACCTTCTTCCCCTGCTGCGCCATCATGTACGACAGGTTCGCCAGGGTGAAGCTCTTGCCGATCCCCCCCTTGCCGTAGATGGCGATGATCTGGGTCTCCTTGGTGGGCGCCGCCGTGACCGGCGCCTCGACCTCGATCTCGGCCTCACCCCTCAGCCGCTCGTGCATTGCAAGGATGGGATCCGCGGTCACTTGGGTCATGAACAGTTCCTCCAGTCGACCAGCATCTTCAGGCAGGCTGGGTCCGTGAACGCCGTGACGTACGCCTCCGGCGCTCGGTCAAAGGGCATCCGGTGGGTGATGAGACCATCAAGATCAAGCCGCCCCTCGCTCACGAGCGCGGCCAGCGCCTTCATGTCCTCGGGCTGCCACTCGGCGGCGATCCGCAGCCGGGCCTCCCTCATGAAGGCCGCAGGGAAATCGAAGCTCAGGCGCCCCGGGTAGAAGCCCGCCAGGACCACCTCACCGCCCCGGACCATCCGCCCCAGCAAAGTATCCAGGAGCGCGGTGTCGCCGCTCACGTCGTAGATCGACCGGTAGTCCCGCCGTGGGTCCGACGACGGATCGATCACCCGGTACCCCTGCGCCCCGCCCGACCGCTGCGGATCCTTCTCCCAGACCACCGGCGTGTGCCCCTGGGCCACCGCCAGCCGCGCCAGCACCCGCCCCAGCACCCCGTGCCCCACGATCAGCTCCGGCGCACGACCGTCACCACCCGCCAGCGCATGGAGCGCCGTCGCCGCCAGCGCAAACAGCACGCCCTTCTCGCCCAGCCCCTCGTCGATGCGCGTCACCCGCCCCTCGGGCACCACCAGCCGGGACGCCGCTCCGCCAAACAGACCTCGCGCCTCCACGAAGCAGCTTGCCCCGGGCACAAAGACCCGATCCCCCACCGCCAGCTTCGTGTTCGCTCCGCACCCCACGACGCGACCCACCGCCTCGTACCCGGGGACCAGCGGGTACCCCATCCCAGGAAAGGGCGGCATCTGCCCGCTCCACAGCAGACGCTCGGTCCCCGTGCTGATCGACGTCCACTCGACCTCCACCACGACGTGCTCCGCTCCGGGCTCGGTCAACGTGAGTTGACGGAGCTCGACGCGCTCAGCACTCGGCAAAACAACAGCGAGGGACAACATCCACCTGTCAATATACATTGACGAAACGGAGTGTCTATCTTTATTTACACCCATCAGCCGACGGCGCCCCCGGCCTCGGCCACGAGCACCTGGACCAGCAGCGGTCGACGGGTCTCGGCGCGGCGCACCGACCGGAAGCCCGCCTCCAGGAGCATCGAGCGCAGACGCTCCTCGGAGCGAGGGCGCCCCTGGCCCATGGCGAGGAGGTAGAAGCCGAAATAGGCGTCGCCCATGGGCTCAGCCCCGGGGGTGCGGGCCATGGGCTCGGCGATGAGCAGCTTGCCTCCGGCATCCAGGGCGCGCCTCGCCGCCGCCAGGATGGCGACGACCGCCTGATCGTCGTGGTCGTGGAGCACACGCACGAGGGAGATCACATCCGCGCCCCGGGGGAGCGCGTCGCGGAAGACATCCCCCCCGACCACACGGCAACGATCCGCGAAGCTGGACGCCTGCAGCCTCGCGCTGGCCCGGGCCGCGACCGGGGGCAGGTCAAACACCGACGCGGTGAGCCCCGGGAAGCGCGCCACGGCCGCCGCCACGAAGGCCCCCTCGCCCCCGCCGATGTCGAGCAAGGAGCGGTGCCGGTCGAGCGGGAAAGCCTCCAGGATGTCCTCGGCCAGCAGGGCGAGGGACTCGGCCATCAGCCGCGAGTAGGCCTCCACGTCGTCCTTCGTCGGCTCGCTGGAGCCACGGCGCGCGTAGGCCCAGAATCGATTCAGCTCGGTCGCTGGCGCCTCCCCCCGGAGCAGGGCGACCGGATCCGCCAGGTCCCGGTAGAGCATCGCGTGGTGCTTCACCATCGCGAGCGCGCCCCGGTTCCCGAGCAGCGCCGCCCCCCGCGCCCCGAGCCCGTAGCGACCTCCGCTGCGCCGATCGACCAGCTTCAGGGCCGCCGCCGCATCCAGCAGGCGCTCGGCGGACGGCACCGGCAGCGACAGCCGCGCGGCCAGCAGTTCAAGCTCCGTGGGCTGGGCCACCGCGTCCAGCACCTCCAGCTCGACGACCGCGAAGAGCACCTGGGAGTAAACGAAGCCCGCCGTGAGATCGAACACGTCCGCGGCTCGCCCCCGGGCGATGGCCCGCGTCAGGGGGAAGGTGGCCGCCCACCGCTGGAAGCGGGGGCTGGAAAGCACCCGGTTGCGCAGCTCGAAGTAGCGGTCGACGAGGGTGCGCGGCCCCGGCGGACCAGGGCGCTCCAGGCCGGCCTCGCCGACCCGATCAAGGGTTCGTGGTGCCACGGCGTCAGGCCGCCGACTGCTGGAGGCTGGAGGGGACGAGGCGCTCGGCCATCTGCCGCACGAGGGCACGGAGCGCCCCCTCTCCCGGGCAGAGGGGCACCGCGTCGACGGCCTGTTCCACGTGGCTCCGGAGCCGCTCGACGGCCCCCTGGACGCCCAGCAACGAGGTCGCGCTGGGGCGCCCCAGCGCCGCGTCCTGGCGCACCGGCTTGCCCGCCTGCTCCGCCGTGGCGAGGGCGTCGAGCAGATCATCGGCGATCTGGTACGCAGCCCCGATCTGCTCCCCCACGGCCCTCCAGGGCAGCGGGTCGTGGCCGGCGGCGACCGCGCCCCCGGTCGTCGCCGCGACGAACAGCGCACCGGTCTTGGCCCGGTGGTACTGCTCGAGCGGCACCGAGGCCTCGCTCTCCCACGCCTGGCCGGCGATCAACCCCCGATGGCTGCCCAGCGCCCCCGACAGGATCAGCACCAGCGGGGCCAGGCGCTCCGGCGCCGTGGACGCCGCCTGCGCCAGCGCCTCGAAGGCCAGCACAATGAGCGCGTCGCCGGTCAGCACCGCCAGCGACTCGCCAAAAGCGCGGTGCACGGACGGGCGACCGCGGCGCAGCTCCGCGTTGTCAAAGCAGGGTAGATCGTCGTGCACGAGGGAGGCGCAGTGCGCCAGCTCGAGGCCGCAGGCCATCGCCTCGGCGAGCGCATGCACCTCGGCGCCGTGGGCCGCCGCGACGGCGAGGCAGAGCTGCGGACGAACCCGCGCTCCGCCAGGAAATACCGCGTAACGGAGCGCGTTGGTGAGCATGGGCGGTGCACCGCTCTCGCCCCGCGCAAGCGCATCCGTGAGGGCAGCTTCGATCCGGTTCATCATGGCGTGTCTCCTTCTCCGTCGCGGCCCTTGTCCTGGGCCCCGCGTTCCTTCGTTTCATCCCCGCTCGCAGCCGTCTCCGGCCCCCCTGGGGGGCTCGACGGGGGCGGCTTCTGCGAGCGCAGCGACGCGAGCTCCCTCAACCCGAACCCCATCACCACCAGGAACACCAGCAACAGCTCGACCAGGCCGAGGATCGACGAATCCATGAGGAACCTCCCTGGGAAGGGCACGGAAGAGGATCTGGGAGATCAGCAAGGGGTGCTCCTCGTGGAGGAGATGACCGGCGCCCCGCACCACCTGGACGGATCCCCGGGGCAGCCTCGCCGCCACGGCCCGTTGCTCCCCGAGCGGCACCGCCCGATCCCGGGAGCCCGCGATCAGCAGCGTCTCGGTGCGCAGCGCCGGGAGCTCCTCCCAGAGCCCATCCAGCTCCCACCCGGCCATCATCGACAGCACCGCCCCCACGTGCTCCGGTC
>JALOQB010000326.1 GCA_025453595.1 Polyangiaceae bacterium | reverse complement strand
CTCGCCCTGGCCGTCCTGCTTGACGAACCTGTTCTCGGGGAGGACGCCACGATCGAGGACGATCTCGTTGGCGACATCCCAGAAGCCGCCGGTCTCGATCTCATCGACCTGCCACTTGACGATCTGATCGTACCAGTGCCAGTACGTCCAGTAGGTCTGGGAGACGTCGAAGGGGGTGCCGGTGGCGGAGAGGTTCATCGACTCGATCCAGCTGGCGTGGGCGTAGAGCCAGCAGTTGCCGATGGCCTGGCGTTCGACGTCGGTCTGCATCACATCGGTGATATCGGACTCTTCGCTCTCGGCAGCGGCGGTGGTCTCGGGGGATTCTTCCCCGCAACCGGCGACGAAAGGGGCGAGCGCGAGGGCGGACCAGAAGGCGAAGGCGCGGAGGGTAGAGCGGAAAATGGAGCGATACGACATGGCGACGGGGGGATGTCACCATGTCTCTTGTTGCCCGTAAAGAGCCCTCTTCAAAAGGGCAAAAGCGCGCCGTCGAGGGGGGCTACCCGGTTGACGTAGGTGAGGCGAGGGGCGTCGACGCCGTGGCGATGGTGGATGTCGATGCGGGATACGCTCGCGTTGTCGACGGCGAACCAGAGGGGCAGGGTGTGATCGTGGAGCCCCATGAGGAAGCGAAGCATGTGGTTGATGGCGACCCCGTGGGAGCCGATGAGCACGGTGGTGCCTCGGTGCTGCTGGATCAGCTCGGCGAGGACGCTGGCGACCCGGTCAAAGAGGGCCGCGTGGCTCTCTCCGCCGGGGGGGGCCGCGTGGGGCGTGCGGGCGACGACCTCGCGCCATAGCTCCGGGTAGCGGGCCCGGGCCTCGTCGAAGGAGAGGCCGGTGAGGACGCCCATGGCGCGCTCCCGCAGCCGGGGCGTCGCGTGCACCGGGAGCCCCCGGGCCTCGGCGGCGGGGGCCACCGTGTCCCGGGCCCGGGAGAGGTCGCTGCAGTGGACCGCGTGGACCGGCGTGGCGGCGAGGGCGCGGGTCAGGACCGCGACCTGCTGCCGACCTTTTTCGCTCAGCTTCGAGTCGCTCTGGCTGCCAAAATAGGCCCCGGCGTTGGCCTCGCTCTCGGCATGCCGCACCAGCAGGAGGGTCGTGATCTCGGTGTCGCTCTTCTTCTCGCTCATCGCCGCCTCTTTATGCCAGACTCCGGGCCTCTCATGGCTGACCGAACGTTCCCTGATGTGCCCGCAGACCTCGATTTTGCCCGCGATGAGCGGCAGATTCTCGACTTCTGGAAGGCCGAGCGGATTTTTGAGGCCACCCTCGATCACCGCAAGGGAGCCCCCACCTTCGTCTTCTACGAGGGCCCCCCGACCGCCAACGGGCTGCCTCACAACGGCCACGTCCTCACCCGCGTCATGAAGGACCTCTTCCCCCGCTACAAGACCATGCGGGGCTTCCGCGTGCCCCGCAAGGCCGGCTGGGATACCCACGGCCTCCCGGTCGAGGTCGAGGTCGAGAAAGAGCTCCATATCCATGGCAAGGCGGCGATCGAGGCCTACGGCGTCGAGCCCTTCACGCGCAGGTGCATCGAGTCCGTCTTCCGCTACACCAGCGACTGGGAAAAACTCACCGAGCGCATCGGATTCTGGGTCGACCTCCAGGAGGCCTACGTCACCTACCACCGCGAATTCGTCGAGAGCGTCTGGTGGGCCCTCGCCGAGCTGTTCAAGAAGGGCCTGCTCTACCGCGGCCACAAGGTCGTCTGGTGGTGGGCGCAGGGCGGCACCGCCCTCTCCAGCGGCGAGGTCGGCCAGGGCTACAAGACCGTCTTCGACCCCAGCCTCTTCGTCGCCTTTGACCTCGTCGACGAGCTCCCCGGGCTCGGCAAGGCCGCCCTCGCCGTCTGGACCACCACCCCCTGGACCTTGCCGTCCAACATGTACGCCGCCGTCAAGGCCGACGCCGAGTACGTCGCCTTCGAGGCCGGCGGCCAGCGCTACCTCGCCGCCAGGGCCCTCGCCTCCGACCTCGCCAGGAAAATCAAGGGCACCCTCGTCGAGGGCTTCTCCTGCAAGGGCTCCGATCTCGTAGGGAAGATCTATACGCCCCCCTTCGACCTCTACCACAGGGCCCACGCGGGGGCGGTGACCGCCCGCGGGGAGCGAAAGTACTGGCGGGTGCTGGCCGAAGATTTCGTGACCCTGGACACCGGCACCGGCATCGTCCACGTGGCGCCGGCCTTCGGTGAGGATGACAACCGGGCCTTCCAGCGCCTGGCGCGAGCCCTCGGCGAGGACCTCGAGCTCTTCTGCGCGGTGAAGGCCGACGGCACCTTCCTCGACGAGCTGACGGCCTACGCGGGGCGCTGGGTGAAGGATTGCGACAAGGATATCCAGCAGCAGCTCAAGCAGGAGGGGAAGGTGCTGCTGGTCGAGCAGTACCAGCACGAGTACCCCTTCTGCTGGCGCGCCGATAATGACCCGCTGATCCAGTTCGCGCGGCCCGCCTGGTACGTGCGTACCACCTCGCAGATCGGGCGCGCCATCGAGAACAACCAGGCCGTCCGCTGGATGCCGGAGCACATCAAGGAGGGGCGCTTCGGCGACTTCTTGCGGAACAACGTCGACTGGGCCCTCTCGCGGGAGCGTTACTGGGGCACCCCGCTGCCGATCTGGCAGAACGAGGCGCTCCCGGAGGATCACCCGCGGCGCTTTGTCGCCATCGAGAGCATCGCCGAGCTCCGGGCGCAGAAGGGCTGCAACCTGGCCGCCGTCGAGGCCGAGGTGGCGGCGGCGATCCCGGATCCGCAGCTTGCCCACCACCTCCTCGTTCACAAGCCCTGGGTCGACCGCATCACCTTCGAGGTCGAGGGGGTCGAGGGCACCTACCGCCGGGTCACCGAGGTCATCGACTGCTGGTTTGACTCGGGGTGCATGCCCTTCGCCCAGTGGGGCTTCCCTCACCAGCAGGGCAGCCACGAGCGGCTGCGCGAGGCCTTCCCCGCCGACTTCATCAGCGAGGCCATCGACCAGACCCGCGGCTGGTTCTACTCGCTGCTCATGGTCTCCACGCTGGTCTTTGACGAGGCCAACCAGAAGAAATACCAGCTCAGGGCCGGCGTCGAGCTGCCCCACCCGTATCGCTCGTGCATCGTCCTCGGTCACGTCTGCGACAAGGAGGGCAAGAAAGAGTCGAAATCCAAGGGGAACTACACCCCGCCGGACGTCATCCTCGAGCGGGTGGGCATGGACTTCGTCGTCGTCGACGGCACGACGACCGAGTGGGCTCGCCTCGTCAAGAAGGGGACCGTGCTCATCTGCGGCGAGGACTACGAGGGGCTCGACCTGGGCGACGCCGCCTCCGGCAAGGCGGTGCCGGTGAAGGCCCACCGGGCTGACCGCGCCGCAGATCTCCGGGATTTCCATATGGTTCCGGTCTTCGAGAAGAACGAGGCGAAGAAGCTGCCGCGGCGCAAGGCGCTGCTGCACCCGGAGGACATGGCGGCGATGGGGCTGGTGCAGCCGGAGAACGCGCTGAAGATCAAGCCCTCGGACGTGCCCTCGCTGCCCCCTACCGCCCGGGTTTACCTCGAGGATCCGGCGACGCCGCCCCCCGGCGCCGACGCCTTCCGCTGGTTCTTCTACGCCAGCTCGCCCCCCTCGTCGAACACGCGGCATGCGCTCAGCAACGTGCGCGCCCTGCAGAAAGACTTCCTGGTCAAGCTGCGGAACGTCTACAGCTTCTTCACGATCTACGCGAACATCGACCGGTGGGCCCCGTCGATGGCGGCGCCCCCGCCCGCCGAGCGCCCGCTGCTGTGCCGCTGGATCCTGAGCGAGCTGGCCCTCACCGTGCGCGACGTCACCGCGGCCCTCGATCAGTTCCAGTCCTACGAGGCCGCGCAGCGGTTGATGGCCTTCGTCGAGGCCCTGAGCAACTGGTACGTGCGCCGGAGCCGCGAGCGGTTCTGGGGCCCCGACGCGGGGGAGCAGATGGGCGCCGACAAGCGCTCGGCCTACGCCACCCTGCACCAGTGCCTGGTCACGCTGGCCCGCCTCATCGCCCCCTTCACCCCCTTCTTTGCCGAGCAGCTTCACCAGGGGCTGGCGGTGGCCCCGCAGCTCCCCGGCGCCCGCAAGAGCGTCCACCTCGAAGACTTCCCCGCGGTGGACGAGGCCCTCGTCGATGCCCAGCTCTCCGCCGAGATGAGCGCGGTGCGCGAGCTGGTGTCCCTCGGCCTCCAGGTCCGCAACGCCAGCAAGGTGCGGGTGCGGCAGCCCCTCGCCCAGGTCGACGTCGTGCTCTCCCGCAAGGAGCTCCGCGCCCAGGTCGATCCCCACTGCGCCCTCATCGCCGAGGAGCTCAACGTCAAGCTCGTTCGGCTCCTCGACCCGGGCGCCGAGGGGCGCGAGGTTCGCTACCGGGTCAAGCCCAACTTCAAGGCCCTCGGCCCGAAGGTGGGCAAGAAGGTCCAGCGGGTCAAGCAGCTCCTGGAGCAGGTCGACGCCGGGGGGCTGCGCGCCGAGATGGCCAGCGCCGGTCAGGCCCGCCTCGACGTGGACGGCGAGCCCTTGCTCCTAGGGCCCGAGGACGTCGAGATCGCCGTGGAGGCCGCCGATGGCTTCGCTGCCTCCGGCGGTCGTGCAGGTGTAGTGATCCTCCATACGGAGGTGAGCGAGGAGCTCCGGCGGGAGGGGCTGGCCCGGGAGCTGCAGAGCGCGCTGCAGGCGATCCGCAAGGAGAAGAAGCTGGCGTACGAGGCGCGGATCCCGGGGGTGGAGGTCCGGGTCGAGGGGGCCGAGCTGCGCGCTGCGTTCGGGCAGTTCCGCGAGGCGATCGAGCAGAACGTGCTGATCACGGCGGGGGGGCTGGAGCTGGCCCCCGCCGGGGGCGCGCAGGGCCCGGGGGCAGGGGAGGAGCGAAGCGTCGAGATCGGTGGCGAGACGGTGACGATCCGGATCTCCGGCGTCTGAAAGATCCGAGGTGGGGGCGGGGGCCCGTCCGGCGCGCCAGGCTCAGCGAAAGGGGGGCAGGCGGCAGGTGGAGAAGGTCTGCTCCACATCGACGGCCAGGGCCGCCGGGAACCTCGTGCCCTTGCCCGCCCGGTGCTTCTGTTCGAGCCAGGTGCAGGCCGGGGCCAGGGCGTCGAAGATCTGCACCTCGGCCCCCTCCGGTACCAGGCGCACCAGGCCGGTCAAGATGCCCCGGATCATCGCGTTGCCAAAGCCGGTCTCGGGGAGCACCAGCGCCGCCGCACAGAAATCGCGCCGGTGCCGCCGCAGGATACGGGTGTACATGGCGCGCACCTGCTCGATGGCCTCGGCGCTACGTTTCGTCGAGCGGGCGACGTGGAGGTAGATCCTGGGTGCTGCGGTCGAGGCGACGTGACGCGCCAGCGCGGCCTCGTAGCGCTCCCGGGTGGTCTCGTCGGGGGGGCCCTGGAAGCCAACAAAGAAGACCGGCCCGTTCGTCGCGACAACGTGCAGGGGGCCACCGTGAAGAACCGTCGCCACGGCGCACCATTCTAGAGCAACAACGTCGCTCGTGGAGCGCCGGAAGCATGAGGCGCCGCGGAGTTCTCCCAGGGAACCTCGCCCTTCCTGACCGCGCGCAGCAATGCCGGGTCACTCATGCCACCGGGATGGTGGCAAGGGGCGCGCCCCTGGGCTCCTCGGATCCATGCCTTCCGGATCCTCTGCCCGGGCTCGTCTGTCCTACCGTGGTCGCCATTCGGTGCGCCACCGGTGCGCTGCGAGCTGCGCGGCCAGCGTCGGCTCCGGACGGAAGGTCATCAGCTTCGCGGGCGCCGGCGTCGCTGGCGAAACCTGCCCGTCGCCCCAGTCGTCCTCGGTCCCCCACCACTGCATGGCGAACGTCGCGTCGGGGGCCGCGTACCGCACCGGCTCCAGCTTCTCCAGGCAACCAAGGCCCGGAGCACCTTCCTTGCGCACGAAGTCCAGGGAGATCTCCAGTCCGCAGGGGAGCTTCGATGGGTCCTGCTGCGGCGAGGCGAACATCGGCGTGTGCCCCGCCCCCGGGATGACCGTGAACCAGCTCGGTGGCCCCTTGTACAGATCCTGCACCCGCGCCGCCTGCTGGGGTGGCGTGCGGGTGTCCAGCCCCCCGGAGAGCCAGAGCATGCGCGGCGGCGAGGGGGCAGGGACCGGCTTGTCGCTGTAGTCGTCCGGGGCGATGGGCCAGAAATCACGCAGCGGAACCAGGGATGCAGGGTAGGAGGAGGCGCCCGCCAGGAAGAGCTGTGCCTTTGCCTTCTCTTCCAGGTATTCTTTTGTGATCAAACCATCTTCGGGGAGCGACCAGAGCTCGGAGAGGGCGATGTTGTACTGGAGCACTCCGGAGTTCAAGAACGGCTCGTCCTCGGTGGCGCCGGTGAGGGCCTCCGTGTAGCGATCGAGGAGAAACTGGAGGGCCTGCACGTCCTGGGGGGAGCAGCGCTCGATGCGGTGAAGGAAAGGGAAGACAAAGGCCCTGGCGTCGACGCCATCGAGGAAGGCAGACCCCCAGGCCTGGATCACCTGCCGGCTGAAGATGCCGCCGCAGGCTCCGGCGGCCTGCGCGTCGGCGATCTCCCGGGCCCGTTTCCAGGGGTCTGGCCCGAAGCGCGCCGCGCAAGCGGCGTCCTGCGCGCACCCCTGGGCGAAGATCTTGCCGACCTCCTCGACGCCCTGATCGTAGCGGGAGAAGGCGAAATGTCGGGGGGTCATGAAGCCATCGAAGAGGATCCCGTCGATGCGGCCCGGGCTCACCTGGGCGAGCCGATGGGCCAGGTGGGTCCCGTAGGAGGCCCCCCAGACATGGACCTGCTGCCCTGGCTCGCGGGTGGCCTCGATCGCCGCCGCCAGGTCCCGGGCCGCCTGCGTCGTCGTGAAGTAGCGGAGCTTGTCCTTGTCGCCCTTCTTCTTGAGCGCAGAGAGACAGGATTTGGCCGAGTACGTCGGGAGCGAGTAGCCGCCGTAGGTCCCCGGTTTGTCCTGCTGCGGGCAGGTGAGTCGGTACGAGTGACCCGTGCCGCGATGATCCACGACGTACACGTCGGTGTCCGGAAGCTCCTGCGATAGCCGCTCCACCACGCCAGACCACACCTGACCCCCCTGGCCGGGCCCTCCCGCCAGCAACCAGAGCTGCCGCTTGGACCCCTGCGCTCCGCGCCGGCGGGCCACATGAAAGTCGATCGCTTCGCCGTCCGGCTGTTCATGATCCAGCGGAACCTTCAGCCGCGCGCACTCCTGCTGGTATCCCGGCGGGCACGCCCCGAACACGGGCGGTTCCAGCGTGATCCCTCCTGCTCCCGCCGAACCTGCGACGCCGGCGGCGCCAGCGCTCCCTGCGACGCCAGCGGCGCCAGCGCTCCCCGCGGAGCCTGCGTCGCCTGCGGAGCCGCCTGCACCTGCGGAGCCTGCGGCCCCGGAGCCCGCAGCCCCCGTGGAGCCTGCGGCCCCGCCACCGCTGGGAGGAGCCTGGGCCGGGGTTTCCTCGTCGTTGCAGGTCGGGAGGGTCAACGCTGCGAGGAGGAGCAGCCATTTTTCTACGCCGGAGATCGTCGCCATGGCGCGACCGTGGCACCTGCGGTTTGACCGGGGTGTTGCTCTTTTCCGCGGAGGCCCGTCAATCCTCGCACACACCCCTTTCTTGCGCGGAGAATCGTGGAAGGAACGTGCCTTGCAGAGCCGCCGGGGATGCTTCGGTTGGAGCGAACCTGGTCCCTGGATCACCTGCGCCTGCGACAACAGGAGCTGCGCTTCGGGCAAGGGGTCGCGATGCTCCAGGACCACGAGGGCTTTCGCTGCCACGAGCTACCGCGGGCTGCGATCCAGGGCTGGAGCAGGGTGCGGGTGGTCCTGCGAGGTCGTGCGCTGGTCGGCGAGACCTGGGTCCAGCCCGGCGGCGTCCTCCTGGAGTCTGGCTGGGGGGGTCTGCGCTGCCACGATGCGACCCCG
>JALOQB010000044.1 GCA_025453595.1 Polyangiaceae bacterium | reverse complement strand
GCTGCAGGAGAGGGTCGGCTGCGGCTGCAGGGGAGGGTCGGCTGCGCAGTCAGGGCGGTCATCTTGAGCTGTTGGTGGTCTCAGATCAGGTGGGGGGAGGGCTGTGCCTGGAAGTCGGGGCGAAGGGGCGGAAGATCCCAGCGGACCTCGACCTCCCCGAAGCGCAGGGTATCACCGGGGTGGAGCGCCTTGCTGGTCACCGGTTCGCCGTTGACGGTGGTGCCCTGCACGGAGCCGAGATCGATGAGCTGCCAGTGGCCCTCCTGCTGCTCGATGACCGCATGGAGGCGAGCGACGCTTTGGTGCGCCAGACGGAGTTGCACGTCCGAGGCATGGCCGACCTTGAGGACCGGTGAGGGCGAGAGAAAGACCTGACGGAGGGGCTGTCCTGGTTCCAGGACTTCGATGCGGAGGGAGTTCGGTGGCCGGGTGGAGAGCGGGGGGCGGTGAGGCTCCGGTGGTGCGTCAAGGAATGCGCCGGAGGCCCAGCCGTTCGCGAGCGGGTCCACCACTTCCTCGATGGCCAGCGCCGTATCCTGGCGGATCCGGGCCAGCATGCGGAAGGTCCATAGGGCAGCCAGCGCGGCGCCGCCGAGCATCATGCCGTAGGCCCACTCGGCGGTCGGGTGGGGAGCGAAAGGAGGGAAGAGCACGGCCGCCGCGGCGCCGTTGAGCAGGGAGAGGCCGAGGGGGATAACGGCGAGGCGCGTGCGCTGGAGCAGCGGGGTGGAAGTCTCGTGGTAGACGCGCCGTAGCTCGGTGGCGAGGACGTCCGGGTTCAGGTGGCCGTTGCGGTAGTCCCCGGTGTGAGCGGAGGAAGGGGGGGGCTCCTGGCAGCGGAGGGCCGCCTGCCTGAGCCCGGGGCCGCAGGGGACGTTCGGTGGGATGGCGTTGCAGAGCTTGATCATCCGGTCCAGGTTGCGGGCGGCGATCAGCTTCTTGAGGGCAGACCCGAGGATGGGGACGTTGATGCCAAGCAGGAAGACCCGTCCCAGGCCCAGGAGCGAGAGGATCAGCGAGGAGACCGCGAGGGCGAGGGCGAGGGCGGGAGGCTGCATCGCCCGGAGGATAGCGCGAGGGGGCGGTCAGGGGTCGAGGCCGTGCATTTGCCGCAGCGCCAGGCAGGCGTCCGCGAGCTGGCCGTCGAGCTGGTGCAGGGGGAGATCCGGTGCCGCAGGAGACCCGGGGAGATCACGGTAGCCTGGCGGCAGGTCGCGGCGCGGAGAAGGCGCCAGGGCCAGGCGCTGGTGGACGAGCTGACGGAGGTGGTGCCAGCGGGCTCGCTCTGGCCTGCGCGGGGCGATCGGAGCGCGGAGCACCCAGCGGCGCAGCTCGGCGGCGCCTCGGAGCGCCTCGGCGGTGGGCCCCGGCAGGGCGGTGGCGGCGAGGTCGAGCAGGTGCGCGGTGGGGTCCTCCGCGGGCAGCAGGCGGGGGAGCGCCAGGAGGACCCCGACGAGGAGCAACGACGCGCCCTGGGCGATCGGCGTCGACGCCCCGTGGCGGGCCAGGAGAGCCGCGGCGCCAGCGCCAGCCAGGCCGCAGAGGGCCAGGTGCGCGGCGCGGCGAGGGGCCCCGGGGAGGCGGGCGGTGCGCTCCGCCGAGGCCGCGGTGAGCAGGAGCGCTCCGGCGAGGGCCGGGGACCAGGGGAGCGCGGGGGCCAGGCGCTGGGTGGCCGCCAGCAGCAGGCCCGCCAGGGCCCCGGAGGTCACCACCAGCGCGTCCAGGTGCGCGCTCACCGCAAGCGCCAGGAGCGAGGTGCCGAGGAGCGAGGCGAGGGCGGACCAGGGCGGTGAACCCGGGGGCAAGAGCGCCAGGTGAAAGGCCAGCACGGCCAGGAGCGAGCGGGGCAAGGTGCGGTGCATGGCGGCCTCTCAGTAGCTGCTGGAGCGGAGGTTGAGGACGTCCTTGTGGTACGACTTCTTGGCCGCCACCTTGCCGTCCTCGCTGCCCGGGGAGGCCTCGAAATGCTTGCGGGTGGAGCGGTAGTCCATCGCCTGGTTTTCGAGGCTCCCCTGGAGCTGGACGGGGGCGAGGGCCCGGGCCTGCTCCAGGTCGACCACGTTGTTGTCGATGAGGGCCTGGGCGCGCTGCTGCTCCCCCCGGGCGTAGGCCTCCGTGGCCTCGAGCTGGCGCAGCGAGGCGAGGGCGCTGATGGCGCTGGCGAGGACCGCGCCCTGGGCCGACCCCTGCTCTTGCTGCAAGTCCACCGCAGGGGCCACCGCGAGGGGCCCCCAGGAGGCCCTCGTGGTGAGCCCGGTCTCGCGGGATTTCCAGGAAAAATCGCCTTCCAGGGAGGCAGGGTCGTTTTTGACTTCGCCCTGGAGTTCGAGGATGATGCGGCGCTCCTCACCGGAGAAGAGGTGGCCGAGCTGGAGCTCGACGAGGGGGCCGTCGCGGTGGACGGAGGCGATGCCGGCGACCTTTCCGAGGGAGAAGCCGTGGGGGAGGCGGAGGCGGACGGAGGCGTTCTCGACGCGTGTGGAGGCGCTCTCGTCGAGCTCGCGGCGGAGGAAGGCGGAGAGTTCCGAGCCTTCCTTGACGAAGGCGAAGTTGCCGCGACCGGTGCGGGCGAGGGAGGCCATGTAGCTCTCGTTGAAGTCGAGGCCGACGCCGAGGGAAGAGAGGGCGATCCCGCCGGAGGAGGCGAGGGAGGCGATCTGCTCGGCGCGGGAGCGTCCGCTGTCGATGCCGTCGCTGACGAGGACGACGCGGCGAACGCGGCCCTCACGGGCCTCCTGGAGAGCCTGGAGGGAGGCGTCGAGGGCGTCGGGGATGCTGGTACCTCCGCCGGCGGAGAGGGAGCGGACCTGGGCGAGGAGGGCGTTGCGGACGGCGCCGACGGGGGCCAGCGGCTGGCGGATGGTGGCGTGGTCGCTGTAGGTGACGAGGGCGATCTCGTCGTCCTGCTGCATGTCGCGGATCAGGCGCTCGACGGCGGCGCGGGCCTGCCGGATCTTGTCGCCCTCCATGGAGCCGGAGGTATCGAGGGCGACGACGAGGGAGAGGGGGGCGCGTTGCTTGACCGGGGCCTGGTCGGCCTTGAGCTTGAGCTCCGCGAAGAGGCGGCGGGGGCTGCCGGCGAGGAGGGCGCCGTGGCTGAGGGTCAAGGTGCCCTGGACGCCCTCGCCGGAGAGGGTGGCGGCCTGGGTCGGGGCGAGGGGAGCGGGGTGTGAGGCGAGGGGGGCGTGAGGTGCGGCGAGGGCGCGAGGAGGGCCCGCGGGGGCGTGGAGCAGCACGGCGGCGCCGAGGGCCGCGAGGATCGAGCCCAGGGCCAGGCCCTGGCGGAGAGGGGAGGTGCGGAGCTCAAGGAGCAGCGATCGGGTCTTCATGGGGGAGGCTTCCGGGGGAGGGGAGGGCGTCGTGGAAAACAGGGTGCCTGGGCCCCGGAGATTGGCCCGTAAAAGGAGCGTAAAACGTGGTAGCGTGAGCAGGATGAGCGACGCCTCGCCCAACGACCTCCGGCTGCGCGTCTCGTTGCGGACCAAGTGGGTCCTCTTCGCGCTGCTGCTGGGGCTGGGGCCGCTGGTCGCGCTGGCGCTGCTGAGCGTGCGGATCCAGCGCCGCGGGCTGGAGCAGGCAGAGCGCGAGCTGGGGGTGGCGGTGGTCGATCAGGCGGCCGAGGCGGTGGAGCGATCGCTGGATGACGCCGCGGAGGCCACGCACCGGGTGGGGCGGCTGCTGACCGAGGGGAAGATCACCAGCGAGGACGCCCGGCTGGAGCTATCCCAGGAGACGCTGGCGCGGGCGGTGGTGCTGGCGCACGTGGCGATCTACACGCCGGAGGGCAAGCTGATCGACGCGATCACCCGTGCCGGCGAGGAGCGAAAGCCAGAGCCCCTGGCGGCAGTGCCGGAGGGGCTCTCCGAGAAGGAAGGGCGGTGGCTGGCGGTCGAGTTCGGGGGCGGCGTGGCGGAGCTGCGCTACGCGGAGGCGCTGGTGCGCGGGGGCAAGCGGCGGGGCTGGGTGGTGGGCACGCTGAAGCCGCGGGCCCTCGATGAGCTGCTCCAGGACCTGTCGCGCCGCCGCTACGAGCAGGCGGACCGGGTGGTGCTGGTGGACGCGGAGCGCCGGGTGATCGCGGGCGGGGCGCCGGGCAGCTCGCTGGCCAGCAAGGACATCTTCGCGGCCCTCGGGGCCCGGGCGGCGGTGGCCCAGAAGCTGGCCTTGACCAGCGAGTACCCGGGGGAGCAGGGGCCCATGGTGGGCACGCTCCGGACGCTGCCGGAGCGCGGCTGGATGCTGGTCACGCGTCGACCGGAGGCGGAGGCGTACCGGGCGCTGGGGGGGGCGCAGCAGGCCTCGCTGATCGCCGCGCTGGCGGTGGGGGCGCTGGCGGCGGCGCTGGGGGCCTTCTTCGCGACCCGGACCACGCGGCCCATCCGGGCGCTGGTGGGGCTGACCCACGCCTATGCGGCGCGGCGCTTCGGCGAGCGGGCCGAGGTGCAGACCGGCGACGAGCTGCAGGCGCTGGGCGAGTCGATGTCCCGCATGGCTGACGAGCTCCAGAGGAGCGACGCGGAGCTGGCCAAGCGGGCCCGGGCCCAGGCGGACCTGTCACGCTTCCTGCCGGAAGCAGTGGCCGAGGCGGTGGCCTCCGGGTTCCACCACGTGGCCCTGGGGGGCGAGCGGCGCGAGATCTCGGTGCTGTTCGCCGACGTTGTTGCCTTCACCCGCTTCGCCGAGGAGGCACCTCCGGAGCGGGTCAGCGCCTTCCTCAACGAGCTGTTCACGATCCTCACCGAGGTCATCTTCCGCCACGGGGGCACCGTCGATAAATTCCTCGGCGACAGCGTGATGGCGGTCTTTGGCGCCCCGACCCCGCAGGACGATCACGCCCAGCGCGCCCTCCTCGCCGCGGAGGACATGCACCGCTTCGTCTCCGCCAGCGCCCCGGCCTGGCGCGAGTCGTACGGCATCGACGTGCAGCTCGCCATCGGGGTCAACAGCGGGGAGGCGGTGGTCGGCAACCTCGGCAGCGAGTCCCGCATGGAGTACACCGCCATCGGCGACACCGTGAACGTCGCCGCCCGCCTCGAATCGGTGGCTCGCCCTGGCCAGACCCTGCTCACCGAGGCGGTGACCCGGCGGTGCGCCGGGCAAGGCTTCTCCTTCACATCTCTCGGCCAGCACCCGCTCCGCGGCAAGAGCCGCGCGGTCGAGGTGTTCCAGCTCGACGCCTGAACCATGAACGAACCCAACGCGCCCGAAGACGTCCGTCCTTGCCCTGCCTGCGGGCGCATCACCCGCTGCCAGCGCCCCTGTGAATTCTGCGGCGTCCCCGTGCCCGCGCGCCACATCGGCGCCGTCATCGCGGGCAAGTACCGCGTCGAGGGCCTGCTGGGGCAGGGCGGCATGGGGGCCGTGTACCACGCGATCCACGTCGACCTCCAGGAGCGCGTCGCCGTCAAGTTCCTCAGCGAGACCCTCGCCGCCAACGCCGAGGCCCGGGAGCGCTTCCGCCGCGAGGTGGTCGCCCTGGTCCGGCTCCGGCACCCGGGCATCGTCACCATCCTCGACGCGGGGGAGCACGAGAACGCCCCCTTCATGGTCATGGAGCTCCTCCAGGGGCAGCCTCTCAGCTCGCTGGTCACCGGCGGCGCCATGCTGCCTCCGGACCGGGCCTATGCCATCGCGGATCAGATCTTCCAGGTCCTCGACGCGGCCCACCGGGTCGGCATCGTCCACCGGGATCTCAAGCCCGAGAACGTCTTTCTCCTCGAAGGCCGCGGCCAGCGGGACACCATCAAGCTCCTCGATTTTGGCATCGCCCAGGTCTCCTTCCCCTCGGCGGATTCCCGGCTCACCCAGCCCGGCACCATCGCCGGGACCCCCTATTACATGAGCCCCGAGCAGTGCCGGAACCTCAGCGTCGGCCCCCCCACTGACGTCTACGCCGCCGCCGTCATGCTCTTCGAGATGCTCTCCGGCGACCTGCCCTTCCGCGCCACCTCCGCCGCCGAGATCATGGCCCAGCACCTCTACGTCCCGCCCCCTCGCCTCACCGAGCGCGGCGTGCGCCCCACCGTCCCCCCTGGCGTCGAGGCGCTCCTGCTCCGCAGCCTCGCCAAGGACCCCGCCGCTCGCCCCTCCGCGGTCCAGTTCCGCGAGGCCCTCTCCGCCGCCCTCCGCGGCACCGACCTCGCCGCCGCCCAGCAGAGCGCCGCCGTCGCCCGCCCTCGCCTCGCCGCCCTCTCCCGCGAGGACCGCGCCCTCACGCTCCCCCAGCAAGCCCCGGTCTCGGCCCCCGCTCCCGGCTCCCTCCGCGCCCTCCTCTGGCACCACGACCAGGCCCGCGCCGCTGCCCTCCAGGCCTCCCTCGGTACCAGCGGCCTCTCCACCACCTGCTGGGTTTCTTCTGACCCTCCCTCGATGGACCAGGATCTTCCCCGGATCGTGCTGCTGGGGGCCGGATCCCAGACGCTGGAGCGGCTGCGGCAGCTGAAGCAGCAGGGGCGCCTGGCGGCGGTGCCGGTGCTGGTGTTCGACCTGACGAGGGCGGACGAGATCCCGGCGTACATCCGGGCGGGAGCGAGCGACGCGGTGCTCTACAGCGCAGGCGACACGGAGATCCCGGCGAGGGCGCTGCGGATCGCGAGGAGAGGGCGATGAAGGTGCTTCGCGGGTGGGTGCTGGGGCTGGCGCTGTGGCCGGCGGTGGCGTGGTCGCAGGAAGAGGCGACGGCGCCGCCGGTGCAGAAGCTGATGCGCTACACGGTGGTGAAGGGCGATTCATGCCTGGGGCTGGCGCAGCGTATTTACGGGGACGCGCGGCGCATCGACCTGATCCACCAGTTCAACGACCTGGGGCCCCAGCCGCACACGCTGCAGCCGGGGCAGGTGCTGTACTTCCCGCCGCCGAACCTGGCGCCGCCGCTGTCGGGTCCGGACGCCCGGCTCTCCGCGGTGCACAACCGGGTCGAGGTGCAGAACCCGGCGCCGAAGCGGGGCCAGACGAACGATCCGCTGTCGCGAGGGCACAAGGTGAAGACCGAGGAGGGGGCCAGCGCCGAGGTGCTCTTCCGGGACGAGACGCGGCTGCAGCTTGGCGAGAACACGCTGGTGGTGATCTTCGGCGACAGCAGTCGCAAGGCGTCGCAGAAGACCACGGTGTCGGACACGCAGCTGATGAGCGGGCAGCTCCGGGCGCACCTGGGGGCCCTGGCGGGCTCGGAGACCTCGGTGAAGACCTCGGCCGGCGAGGTGTCGCTGGGCTCTGGCGAGGTGCAGATCAAGGTCGATGAGAAGAAGTCGACGAGCGTGATGGTGTACAGCGGTCAATCGTCGATCACCTCGCAGAACCGGACCGTGAAGGTCAGCGCGGGCTTCGGGAGCCGCGCCGTCGAGGGGGCCGCCCCGACCGCCCCCCGACCGTTGCCCGCGTCCCCGGTGTGGGTCACGACGCCCCCTCCCTCGTTCCTCACCTCGGGCCGCCGCATCAACATCCAGGCCGAGTACGGCCCCGGCAAGGGCGGACCTGCCCCGCTCCGGTGGCACGTCCAGGTGGCCCGCGACCGGCTGTTCAACTCCCTCGTCGTCAACTCGCGGGTGCCCGTCGGGACCACCCAGATCGAGGCTCGTCGCCTGGGTCCTGGCCGCTACTACGCCCGCGTCAGCGCCATGGATGACGAGTTCGAGGGCCCCTTCAGCTCCACGATCCAGGTGCTGGTGGCCGTGGCCCGCCTGGTGCGCAACGAGGAGAAAAACAGCGTCACCGCCCAGATCTCCCCGGGCGATATTCACTGCGGCCTCGACGGCGGTCCGATGGCGCCCCTCTCCCAGGTGATGCGCAAGACGAAGAAGATGCCCTCCCGCCTCCAGTGCGGCCCCTCTTCCAACCCGAAGCTCGCCGCCTCCCTCGATCTGCCGCCCCCCAGCGTCGGGCCGTTTGACCTCAAACCACGCCTGGAGCGACCGGACCCCCAGCGCCGCGAGGCCCTGCTGGTGCTGCGCCTCCAGGACGCCAACCAGCAGCCGCTCTCCGGCTCCGCCCTCGATCTTGGCCTCAACGACGGCGTGATGTCGGGCCCCCTCGAGGAGGGCGATCAGGACGGCGAGTACCAGGCGTCGATCTGGTGGAACGAAGGCGTGGAGCAGGTGCAGGCCAAGGCCCGGGTTGACAACGCCTTCGAGCTGGTGGCCGACGCGCTGACGCTCCCGATCGTCGAGCCTCCCGCGGCGCCAGCGCCTGCCCCGGAGCCTCCCCCTCCGCCGCCTCCGGTCGCGCCGGCGCGTGGCGCCTGCGGCTGCCAGAGCGTCGGGGCCCCGGCGTCGCTGGGGGCGGGCTGGGTGACCCTGGTCTGCGCGGGGGGCCTCCTGCGGCGCCGCGCTCGCCGCGACCTCCAGGGCCGCTGCGCCTCGTGAACGAGCGTCAGGTCGGGTACGCGCTGGTGGCGGGGGCCGCGGCGAGCTGGGGCACCTGGAGCCTCTTCCTGCGCCCAGCGGCCCGCGTCGGTCCGCTGGCCCCGGAGCTGGTCGCCCTGGTGGTCCAGGGGACGATGGCGCTGGTGACCTTGCCCTGGTGCTGGCGCGGGGCCCCCGCCGGGCGCCGTCCGACCTGGGCCTGGGCCCTGATGGTGGCCCTGGGGGTCTCCGACGCGCTGAACGGGTGGCTGTTCTTCAAGGCGATGTCCCTCACCACGCTGGCGGTCGCGGTGCTGACGCACTCGCTGGCGCCGCTGCTGGTGGCGGCGGTCGCGCCGTGGGCGGCCAGGGAGCCAGCGCGCGCCCGCACCTGGGTCTGCCTCGCGGGCGCGCTGGGCGGGCTGACGCTGCTGCTGCGCCCCTGGGCATCCCCGGCGCAGGGGGTCGTCGCGGGGGCCTCCGCGGGGGCCGCCAGCGCCCTTTTTTACGCCTTCAACATCCTGGTTCAGAAGCGTCTGGGGGGGCATTTCTCTGGCCCCGAGGTGGTGGGGTACCACGCGGTGGTGAGCGCCGGCGTCCTGGCGCTGCTGGTCCCTGCCGGGGGCTTCGCCCTCGCCCCCTCCCAGGCGTTGCTGGTGGGGGTGGCGGCCTTGCTCCTCGGGGCCGCGGGGGCGCTGGCCTTCCTGGCGGGGCTGCGGCGTATCCCGGCGAGCCACGCGGCGACGCTGGCGCTGCTCGAGCCCCTGGTGGCGGTGCTGGTGGGCGTGCTGATCTGGGGGGAACCGCTGGGCCTGCTGGGGGCCCTCGGCGGCCTGCTGGTGCTGGGCTCGCTGCTCGTGTCCGTGCTGCCCTGAGCGCCGCGCAGGCACCCCCGGTTGCACCGCTTGCGCGGCCCGTTCACCCTGCTCACCATGCTCCGGCCCGCGCTCTTGCTTGGTCTTTCCTCGCTCCTGTCCTGCGCTGCGCCTGCGCCACCTTCGCTTCCGGTGTCGCCTGCTCCGCCCGCTCCTGACGAGGCCCCCGCAACGGAGGTCCCTCCGGCTGCTTCTGCACCGGAGCCCGGGGCCTCTGCCCCTGCACCTCCGGCTTCCGCGTCTGCCTCCTCGTCCTGGACGCCCCTCGTCCCGCCGTCAGCGGGGCGCATCGAGCGCATCTTCGCCCGGGAGCATCGGGCTTGTGCCCTCTTTTCCAGCGGAGCGCTCCAGTGCTGGGGAGGATACAACGATCACAAGCAGACCGGGCGCGCGGAGCGTGACGCTGGTGTGAAGCCCCGGTGGGTCCCTGGGCTGCGGGGGGTGAAGCAGCTGGCGCTCAACGATGATTCTTCCTGCGCGGTGCTCGAGAAGGGTCAGGTCGTCTGCTGGGGGAAAAACTGGTTTCTCCCTGACGTCGCCGGGCGGTCACTCCAGCAACCTACCTCTGTCCCTGGGCTCTCTGGCATCACCCAGGTCGTGCTCTCCGAGTTTGACGAGTACGGCTGCGCCCTCCAGTCCTCCGGCGAGGTGCTCTGCTGGGGGCGCAACCTTCTCAAGGCCAGCCTGGAGGACACGTACCGCGCCCCTGCCCCGCTGCCAGGGTTGAGCGGTGTGGTTGGCATCGCCCTGGGGCAACGCCATGCGCTCGCCTGGACCACCAGCGGCGAGCTGTTTCGCTGGTCATCCGACCTCCGCGATCCGGTCACACGGGTCGAGGGCGTGGGGCCTGTGGCCAGCGCCGAGACCACCGGCGCTCACGCCTGCGCGCTCCTCCGTTCCGGCGAGGTACGCTGCTTTCTCCCCGAGACCCTGGGCGCCCTCAAGGCAGGGAAGCAGCATGATCTTGGCCCCAAGATGCGCAAGGTTGCCCAGGCCATCCTTCGCGCCACCAACGGCAAGGGGGTCACCTTCTCCAGGAGCAAGCACCCCTGGGGGGGCACCCTGTTCCCCGATGGCCGGGGCCTCAAGGACGTGCGTCAGCTCCTGGTATCGCAACTGGATGCTTCCGCGCTGACCCTCGGCGGTGAAGTCTTTGGCTGGGGGAACGCTCAACGCGGGACCATCGGGCGGCATGAAGACAGCCGCGGCCTCTGGCCTCCGGCTCGTATCGAGGGCTTCTCCGGCGTCACCGCGCTTGCGGGCGGCTCCAGGCACCGCTGCGCCCTGCTCCGTGATGAGACCGTGACCTGCCTGGGGAGCGGCCTTTTCCTGGGGCAAGGTGAACGACAGGCCTCCTCTGTGGCCCCTCGCCTTGTCCCTTCGTTGAACCGCATCCAGTCCATCGTTGCCTCCGAGCATTGCACCTTCGCTCTCGATGCGGATCACGCCGTCTGGGCCTGGGGCGATAACTGGACCCATGCCTGCGGTACCGGAGGCGGTGATCATCCGGAGAAGCTCGAATTCGAGGCTGGCGACCCCTGATCGCAGGGCGCTCCGTGCCTGCCCGGATACGACTCGTGGTAACCCTGGATCATGCGCCAGCGGCCTTCGATTTCTTCTCCTCCACTGCTCCTGGAAAACGCTGTTTACCTTCCAGGTTACGAGCGTGACCCTGCCAGGGCCTGCCGACCGCTCGGAGATTTTCTTCTGTGGGCGGTGGAACGGGGTCTCGCCCCGGAGCACGCCCCTGCGCTGGAGAGGATCCGTTTTGCCCCGGGGGCTTACGTGGTCAACGTGTGCGATTCTCGCCTCACGCTGAGAGATTTTGCCCCCGCTGCTCACCCGTTTCTCCGTCGCATCTTCCACGAGTACCGCGAGCGTTGCCCCATGACACCGGGCCTTGCCTCGTACCTCGATCATCAACTCCATTGTGCGGGGCTGCCGATGCCCGAGCCTGCCCGGCTCCCGACTCGAGCTCTCCCGACGCAGGCCAGCCTGCAGGCCCGGGATGCATGGTCCATAGGGTCATTTGTGACACACTTCCGGTTCGGTGTGGGCCGCGTGCTCGACATCCAGGGGCAAGGTGAAGAAGCGAAGCTGCGCGTGAGTTTCGAGGACGGAGAGAGGACACTGCTGGCCAGGTTCTTCTCCAGAACGCTCCCGGAGTGACCCCATGCCGCTCGAATGGATGACGCTTGCGGCCCTCACCGAGACCTGGGGCAATGCGCCGCGGAAAGGCATGTTCCTCGATCTTGCAGCGACCGCCCGTGGCCTCCTGGCTCCACCGACCTCGCGGGAGGCCGTGGACGCCACCCGCTGGCTTGCCATGCAGCTCGGCGACACCGGCGCTCCCGAGCTGTGTGTCGCGGTGGTCTCGCACCGACAGCGCTTCGGGCTCCCCCCCGGGGACTGGGCTGCTCTCGAGGTCCACCGCCGGCTTGCGCTGCTGGATCTCGGCCTCGCTACCCTTGAAGCTCCGGATGTCCCGATCCGTCTTATCGTGCAGTATTCCCTCGTGGATCCCGTCCGGGTCCAGGCCTTTCTGGCCTCGTTTCTGGCGCCCCTGGGCGGTTCTTTCGAGCAGGCCGTCGAGCTTGCGATCCGGCTCGCTGCCCTGCGCCTGGAAGCCATCCCTCGCCCTGCCCCGCTCACCATCGAGCGCGTCCTTGCGCTCCCGCATCCGGCCGAGCTCGACCCCGGTTGAACCCCGGGGCCAGCCCCGAAAGCGATGCGCTACGGCCACGCTCCTTCCGTCGGGGCTCGATGGGAGCCCTGTGCAAGGCGTCAGCCCTGTGAGCCTGGGTGGTATCATGAGGTCGAGATGAAGGAACTGGATCGTTCTACGTTGCTCCGTGCGCTGGAGGTGGTGGAAGGTGTGGGCTCGGCGCGTCAGGCGTGGCTGCGCCTCACGGAGGCGGGGCTTGTGGGGCCAAAGCCTGCGTGGGCCGGGCAACGATGGTTCACCCCCGCCTGGCGGCGCACGAGCAGCGAGTTCGACGAGGCGCCGGCGCTGGATGAGGTGCCTCCTTCGCTGCACACCTGCCTGTCGCTCGCGGCCTCGTCGCGGGGGTTCGCTGCCGCCGAGGCACTGGCGCAGGAGATCGTTGCGCGCTGGCCTGGCTGGGTGGACGAGAGCGTGCGCGCCCCGTGGACGCTGGTGTGGCAGGTGCTCCCCGAGGAAGGTCTGGACACGGACGCGATCTCGACCGACTGCTTCGACGCGCTCCTCCGGGCACGACCCCTCCTCGCGTCGGGGCCCGTCCTGAACAGAGAGCCAGGTCCGATGACCTTCGGGGCACTGCACGCCCGGCACCTGGAGATCGTGACCGCCCTGCGAAGCAACCTCCAGGCTGCAGAAGCCGCGGGCAAGGAGCTGCTTCCCGCCTGCCCGCTCGACCCGATCGAGGAGCTCCTGGCTCACGGGTACGTGCTTGGCGATGTATGGATTCACGGAGACGAGGACGGGCCGACGATCGTGCTGTTCGCTCCGGGGGTCCCGGAGATCCCCGCGGTGACCGAGACCGAGCGCAACTACCTCTGGTCCCGGTGCACGCACCCGACGCCCATGGTGGAGGCCCTGTTCGGGACGAGCACGCGGGACGAGCTTGCCGAGGTCCTGCTCGCCCTGTCCCATTCGATCCCGTGGGGAGCGCTTTTCGTGGAAGGCGGGCGTAGCCCCTTCTCCCGCCATCTCGAGCAGACCGCCGAGCAGCGCGCCCTGTACGAGCGCATCGCGGACGAGAAGGTCACCGAGCTGCGGTGGATCGCGGCACAGCTCCAGACCCCTGACGAGGACTGGCAGGACTCCTGTTTCCAGGAGTTCTGGGACAACCTGCACACCGGCGCCGTGCAGGAGGCCGAGCTCGCATCCCTCTTCTGTACAGCCCTGCGGGCGCGCTGGCCCACGCCACCTGCCGCGGCTTCCTGCGATGCGCTCCGGCCTCACGTGAGCGCATGAACTCTGACTGTACGCTCGCCTCCCTCCGATGAACCCCCCTCGCCCCCTCCTGATCCTCGGCATGCACCGCAGCGGCACCTCCTGCCTCGCCGCCATGCTGGTCGCCGCCGGGGCCCGCGTCGATGGCGAGGCCGTTCGCAACTGGGACAACCCCCGCGGACACCATGAAGCCAACTCCCTCGTCCGTCTCAACGAGGATGTCCTCGCGGCCTCCGGCGGCCACTGGCTTGACCCTCCCGAGCGCCTTCGCTGGTCTCTCCACCACGAGGCCGAGCGCGATCGGCTCCTCTCTGCCCCCGGGTTCACTGTATGGAAAGACCCTAGGTCGCTCCTGACCCTCCCCTTCTGGACCGCCTCGCCCGTGCCGTTTCAGGCCATCGGCGTGGTGCGGCATCCGCTGGCGGTGGCCCGGTCGCTGCTGGCGTGGCGCGGGGTCCCGGTGGAGGATGGGTTGCGCCTCTGGATGGCCCACATGGTGCCGCTCGCCAGCGCCGGGGTCGAGGTGCTTGCCTTCGATCAACCCCGGGACACCCTCGTGGCCCGCCTGCGTGATATCGCGGTGCGCCTGGGGCTCCCGCGGCCGGACGAGGTGGGGGCAGGGTACGCGGCGGAGCTGGTGCACCACGACGCCGGCGAGGGGCCCGGCGTCGGGTCGCCCCTGCTCGACGAGGCCATGGAGCTCTTTCACCGGCTGGGCGGCGAGGTGAGCGCGGGGGGGCGTCCCTTCCCCTGGGGCACGATCCGCGAGGCCCAGGAGGCCCTCGCCGCGCGTCGCCTGGACGAGGCAGATCGGCTGGCCCAGGAGGCCCTGGCGCACCCCGGCTGCGACGTGGCGGCGGTCGTGGCGCCCCTGGCGGCGGCCTGGCTCCACGCGCATCAGGGAGAGCGGCTGCTGGCCTGGCTCGCCCCCCTCTCCCTGCCCTCGGCGCTCGCGGGGTTGCTCCGGGGCAAGGCGCTGCTGGACGCCCGACGCCCGCTCGAGGCCGCCGAGGCCCTGCGTCAGGCGTGCGCGGTGGAGGCTCCGCTCTTCGAGGCGCGCCATCTGCTGCCGGTGGCGCTCTGGGACGCAGGCCAGCCCGAGGCCGCCGACGAGGCGCTGGCCTCCCTGCTCCCGGTGGCGCTTTACCCCTTCCGGGTCCACGCGCGCCGCGCCGAGTGGGCCTGGCTGCGCCGCGATACGGAGGCCGCGTTTGCCCACCTGGACGCCGCGATCCTCGCCGCCCCGCCGCGTCGCCAGGGGCGCCTGCTGCACCGGCGCGCGGCCTGGCGAGCGTCCCTCGGGGATCACGCTCGCGCCGTGGAAGATCGCGCCCTCGCCCTCGAGCGGGACCCTGCCTACCGCCCCGGTCGTTAGCCCCCTCGCCCGGGGTTCAGTGCCAGCAGAGGTTGTCCGGGGGGCCGCTCTTGGGGTAGCCGCCGTCGCTCGAGAAGAGCCACAGGTCGCTGGCCGTGGGGGCGCTCTTGTTCTGCGCATTGGTGTCCACGCAGATGTTCTTGCTGCCGTCCTTGTCGGGCTTCGGTTGCTTGCTCGGCACCGGCTCGATCTTGCACGGATCCTGCTCGTCCCCGGTCCAGGTGATGCGGGCCGCGTTCCACATATCTCCCTCGACAAAGGCCGGGTTCTGGCCGGGGTTGAAGGCGTCGGTGAGCGCCGGGAACAGGCTCTGGGGGGTCGTGGTGGGGTCGTAGCCCAGCGCGAGCTTCCGCTCGCCGTTGCAGTAGATGTTGATGTGCGGGCGGTTGACCTGGCCCCCGTAGAAATGGGCCCCCACCAGGAAGGCATCGCCAGGCTTCGGGTTGTCGAGGTTGATGTTCTCGGGGCCGCAGTAGCCGGGCGTGTCAAGGAAGCTGGGGGCGTTCGGGTCGGTGATGGTGACGTTGCACCCCAGGTTGTCCCGGTCCAGCCGCGGGTTGTCGCAGCTCTGCTGGGCCTCCCGCAGCGAACCCCAGCCGTGGCAGGCCTCGGGGGGGCTCGGCGCGTAGCCCCAGCCCGGCGCCGGCGCCGGGTTGCCCAGGCAGAAGCCGGTGTTGCCGGTGCGGCACCCGGAGTCGCAGGCGAAGTAGCAGTCGTCGCTGGTGGGCGCGGAGCCGCAGCTGTTGAACCAGCCGTGCTTGCCCTCCGCGTTGCCGGGTGGCTTGCCGCAGGTCTCGACCCCCTGGAGCCGCGCCAGGTGCAGGTCCACGTCGCTGGAGGAGAGGCCGAACCCGATGCCCGTGTCGTCCTTCATGTCCCAGCACATCTCGGCCCGCAGACCCGGGGCCCGGACCTTCACCTTGACGGTGCAGAAGTGATCCTTGCCCCCGGCCTTGAAGGCCCCCGACACCACGTAATCCCCCGAGAGCGCGAAGGCCGGCCAGATGATGTGCTGGTTCTGCGCCGGCGCCGTGACGATGCCCTTCTGCTTCTTGTTGCTCCCCAGGTTGTTGAACTCGGCGCCGATGCGCTGGTTCTGCTGCGTGTTGGGCCCGTTGAACAGCGAGAACGTCACGTGCGGCAGGATGTTGTCGCAGTCGCCCCCGGTCACCGCCCACCACCAGTCGCTCGTGTCCTTGGCCGGATCCCCCTTCGTGATCCACTTGTGGCCGTCGATCACAAAAGGCTCGTTTGGCTTTGGATCATAGGGGTTTGGCTTCTTCTTGGCCAGGTTGGTCGGGTCCGGATACGGCGACACGATGATGGCCTCCGTCGGGCAGGTGACCTCGATGTCCTGGCAGCCGCACTCCTCGCTCTTGCTGTTCGAGTCCTTCCCGTCGCAATCGTAATCTCCGGGGGCGCACACGTCGTCCGCGAACGCGAACTGCGCCCCCTTGCAGAAGCCGTCCCAGGTGAGCTGCGCCAGGTCCCCTCCACCCTTCTTCACGCAGGCCGTCGTGCCCCTGGAATTCTCCTTGCACCAGCCCACGGGCTGGCCGCTCGCATCCGCCTGGCTCGACGGGACCAGGTAGCATTCCCGGGTGGTCCCCACCGGGTGCTCGGGATCGCAGGCGCACCCCTCATCGACGATGCCATCGCAGTCGTCATCGAAGCGGTTCCCGTAGCTCCCGTTGGGGAGCGCCGCGTTGAGATCGCTCTTGCCGTCGCACTCGTTGGCCGTGGCCGGCGCGCACTGCCGGGGCAGCGGGCCGGGCCCCTTGGGTGCCTCTGGAAGGCACCCGCCGTCGCCCTCCACGTCCGGCTTTGCATCCTGGAGCGTGCCCCCGTCCGGTGCCTCCCCGCCGGACCCCGAGGAGCCCCCCGGGATCACCACACCGCTCCCGCTGTTCCCTCCGCTCCCCCCGCTCTCGCTGCCTGCCTGACCTGCCTCTCCTGCCTCGCCCCCGCCGCTCCCTCCGGCGCTCTCGCCCCCCGCGTTCTCTCCCCCGGCGTTCGAGCCCCCGGGCCCGTCGTCCGGGGCCGCTCCCCCCGTGGAGGCACAGGCCCCCGCGAGGACCGCGGCCGACAGCACCAGCGCGACGACCAGCGTCACGCGCCCGGAAGATTCAGAACGCATACAAACAACCTTATCACCCCCGCGATCCCCCTCATCAAACTCTTCCCCATCCCGCTCCTCGACCCCGGCTCGGATCTTGTTTGATCCACCCTCGGGCCTCGCCCCTTGAGCCTGGCTCGCGGCAAGGTGCACCCTCCGTCTGCAACCCGGGAGCCTGCCTTGTCCTCGACCCTTCCGATCTCCGACCCTGCTCACGACTCCTTCTGGACCGAATCAGGGATCGACGATGATCCAGCAGGAGACTTCCCTGATCCAGCCCTGCTCCCGCGGTGGGCCTGGATGGAGAAGGCCCTGGACGAGCTGCCGACACCAGATTTTGCGGTGGGCGGGCTCCTCTCCAGCCCGCCGCCGCAGGTACGGGTGCCGGGGGCCTCCCTCTCGTGGCCTCTTTCTCCATCGGATCGGGCCATCCTTCGTTCCCTCTGCTCCCGCTCGGCCTGCGGCCAGGGGAGCCACACGGTCCTTGATCTGCGGGTCCGTAGCGCCTGGGAGCTCCTGCCCGAGCAGATCTCCGTGGAAGGGCTCGAACCCGCGCTTCACGAGGCCCTGGAGCGCATGGCGCAGGCCCTCGGAGAGCCCCGCCTGGTCGCCGAGCTCTACAAGCTGCAGCACTACGAGCGCGGCGATCACTTCCAGCAACACCGGGACAGCGTGAAGCAGGACGGCATGATCGGGACGCTGATCCTCGGTCTGCCAGGCGAGCACCAGGGGGCCGAACTTCGCGTGGAGCTGCGCGGCGAGGAGCACCGCTTGCGCCTCGAATCCACCCCGGAACGCTGCGCTTTCATCGCCTTCTTTGCCGACTGCCTCCACGAGCTTTCACCGGTACTGAGCGGCTCGCGGACCTGCCTCGTGTTCTCCGTTCGTCGCGCCGACCGCTCGCCAGCGCCTCGACAGCGGGGCCCCTCTGACGCGCTGTCCCAGGCGCTCCAGCGCTGGAGCTCCGACCCGAGCCACCCGACCCAGGCCGTGATCCCTCTCGCCCATGTGTACCCGGGCAAGACCCCGGAGCCAGGCGAGCTTCGAGGTCAGGATCGGGCCCTCGTCGAGGCCCTCCTGGAGGCCTCCGGGCAGGCCGGCGTTCGCGCCTCGCTCTGCTCCCTCTGGATGCTGCGTACCTGGGATGAAAACGGGGTCGTCCTCTGGACCCTCCGCTGCTCCCGCGAGGGGGAAGACCCCCGGACTCTCTCGCCAGAGACCCTGCTCTGGCCCTGGATGACCCTGTGGATCGAGGCTAGCCGCAGCAGCTCTTGGTCCGGTAACGAGGGCACCTCCTACCGGCATATCTACCAGTATACAGCCCTGCTCCTGGAGCGCTCGCCTGGCGACGAACCCTTGCCCTCCGGGGGCCTCCAGCACCTTCATTTCGAGCTACGAACCCTGCTCTCCTTGCTCCAGCGAGCCCACGACCGCCGCTGGCGGCGCCTCGACCTCGGCTCCTTCTGGGGCTCCATGCCTCGCCTCTTTTTCCGCGGCCTTCTGCGCCTCGCGCCGCACCTGGAGACGCTCCGGATCCCTGCCTTCTCCTGGCTGGGTTGCCTCGATCGATTCCAGAATCTCCATACACTTTGCCTGGTGGGCGAGTTTCATTTCGCTCTGGAGTGCGTGCCGCCGTCGTTGCTGGCCCGGCTCCGTGCCCTGATGCTGGAGGGCTTTCGCTGGTGCGAGGACACGATCCCCGCGGTGCTCGCCGCCGCGGACGGTCTCGAGCACCTGGAGCTGGTGTCGACCCTTTGCGCCTCCTTGCCTGCCTCGCTGGCCGGGGCGCCGCTGCGGATTGTGCGGCTCCCGGGCTCCGGGATCCGCGAGCTTCCGGAGGGGCTGGGGCAGGGGGGGGGCCTGGAGGAACTGGACGTGGAAGCGTGCCAATATCTGCAGGAGATCCCGCCCTCGGTGATGACACCTGCGCTCCGCGAGCTTCGGCTCGGGGGCACGAACATCGGCGCGCTGGAGCTGACCGGAGCGCCCTCGTTGCAGCGTCTTTGCCTGGAGCGAGTCCCGTTGCAAGCGCTCCCCCGGGGGCTGGAGGCCTGCCCGGAGCTGGAGGTGCTGGTCCTGGACGAGGCGGGGCCTGACGGTCAGCCGCTGGCGGTCCCCGATCTCTCGTCCCTGCGGTCGCTGCGGGTGTTGAGCCTGCGCAGGCTGGCGATGGATGGGCTCCCTGCGCTTGCGGAGCCCTCGCGGCTGGAGGTGCTGCGGCTGGATCGTTCCCCGCTCGGCTCGTTGCCTGATGTGCTGGGCCGGATGACCAACCTCCGGGAGCTGGAAGCCTCCAGGTGCCTTCTGAAGTCGCTCCCTGACCTCTCGGCGCTGCGACGGCTGCGGCGTCTGGACCTCTCGTTCAACCCACTCCCATCCATGAACGGGCTCTCCGGCAAGGCTCACCTCGAGGTCCTCTGGCTGACGGGCTGCAGGCGCCTGGGCCCCCTGGAGCTCACGGAGCCCCCGCGGAACCTGCGCTCGTTGCGCCTGGACGGGGTGCCGATGGAGCAACTGCCGGTCTGGGTCAGGGCGCCTCGAGAGCTGGAGGAGCTGCACCTTGAAAATACCGGGCTGGCCGCCATCCCCGTGGAGCCGGGGCAGTGGCCGGCGCTCCGTCGCCTGCGCCTGGCCGGGAACCAGATCCGGGATGGTCGACCTCTCGCCCATCTGGTGCTCCTGGAGATGCTTGATGCTGGCGACAACCCGCTGACACACTTCCCCCCTCTGGGGAGCTGGCCTGAACTCCAGCAGCTGACGCTGAACAACACGGAGCTCACCAGCCTGCACCTCCAGGATGGAGACGGGAAACGGCTGTGGTGGCTGCACCTGAAGGGCACCCCGCTGCGGTCACTCCCGCGGCTGGAGCTGTTGCCGATGCTGTCCTCCCTGGAGCTCGATCCAAGGCAGCAGCAAGACCCCGCCTGGCCCCAGATCCGGCAGGCCCTCAAGGCCCGCTTGGGCCACGACGAGGATGTCTCCGAACCCTACCCGGACAACGATTGGCCCCACGAGACGCCCATGGACGGGGATGAGGCGGTGGAGATCCCCTGGCAACCCGGGGTTGTACCCTTCGACGATGATCCGATCGAGGAGGACGACGCGATCCCGTTCTGAACCGGATCAGCGAGCCCGGGTGTCGACGAAATCAAACGACGGCAGCGACGGGAGTCCGTAAGCTTCCAGCGCTAGCTCATCGAGCCGCGGAAAGTCCCGCTGTCGAAACGCATCCCGCAGCGCATCCGCCAGCGCGAGGGGGATGCTGGCGGGGTCCGGAAGCCGGATCCGCCGGAGGTACTGGGCCTGAAAGCGGAGGTACCCTCCGCGCATCTTGACGGCGTACGACCAGACAAAGAACAGCGCTACCCGGGAGCTGAGGAGCCCGCCCAGAACTTCCATATCCCAGCGCTCCGAGGTGATGAAGTAGAGGTTGTGATGAGGGTAAAAGCGGCCTTGCTCGAAGATGACCTCGTTGGCCCCGGCGATGTCGGGGATCAGCAGCTTGGGGGTCGAGCAAAGGGCCGGGGTGACGCGGTCGATGGTACGAAACCAGGCGTTGGGGTTCTTGCGCGCCACGTAGCGCCTCCGGATCGCTTCTTCGTGGCGTTGCAGGTAGCGCTGCAGCCTCGGGTAGCGTTCCAGATTCACCTGGCGCCCCTGGTCATCGGTGGTGTTGATGACGAAGCGCCCGGCGTCGGTGATCTTGCCGTTGCGCAGGTCCTCGCGCATGACAAGAGGGATGCACCGATCCGGCTCGATGTCCTCGCCGCGCCCCACGATGTAGACCTCATCGCAACCGGTTGCCACACCGATCCCGATGCGTGCGCTCGCCTCGATGGGGGGGAACCGTTCTTCCAGCAATCGCAGCGCCGCGAGGTGCTCGGGGGAGCCGACGACCCAGGCTTCGTCCCCTTGAAACCACCGGTCGTGGCGGACCACACGGAGTTCCGGGGAACTCTCTTCCTGGCCTCGAAGGACCCGGGATGCGTGGCGGCAGACCTCCTCGGAGGCGGAGGGGAGGCTGGCCACCAGGGTGGGGGCCTCGGAGCGCTTCCCCAGGACAAAGATCGATGGATACGCGATCACCTCGCTCTCGAAGGGGGAGGCCCGATGGAGATCGATGTAACAGCGAACGCCGTGGTTTCCGGTGATCAAAGCACGGAGGGGGCCTCCGTATTTGTTGGAGATCCATCGATCTGCACAGATGTACGAGAGCAACCCTTCCGGGGTAAGAAGCTTCAGCCCTCGCTCGATGAACGCCACATAGAGGTCGGCCCTGTCATAGAGCGATGCGTGGTCCTCGCGGTAGCGGGCGATGAGACCTGGCGGTAGCTGTTCGATGCGTATGTACGGCGGGTTCCCGACCACGAAATCGAAGCGTCGCTCGATCGTGGCGAGCAGGAAGTCCTGGCAGTCCACCCACCCTTCGGCGAGACGCGTCGCTGCCTTCGGGGCAGCCCCCTGTTCTTGCAGGATCTTCGCCAGCAACGACCTGGTCTTCTCGACATGCACCGGGTCGATATCGAAGGCCTGGATCGCCTTCTTGAGGCTGGAAAGGGGGCGTCCGTGGTGTGTCGCGGAGCGGAGTAGACGGCGCAGTGCCTCCTCCAGGAAGGCGCCATGTCCGCAGCTTGGCTCCAGCAAGGTTGTTGCGCCGAGATCCTGGTCTTCCGTGTACCCGACCAGATCCAGGATCAGCGCCACCACAGGGGCCCTGGTGAGCACGACGCCGTGCGTCTCCCCGGACGAGCGCTTGCCGTAATCGTAGCTGGAGGGGGGCTCTTCTGGCAGCGCCAGGCGTATCTGTTGCATGTGGATTTCACACCGAGAGGCAGGTTTGCACGTGGCCAGCGAGGCCCGCCAGGAAACGTTTCAAACCAAGAGCTTCAGGTTCTCGATAGTCTATTTCCCCGGGAGGGCGTCGGGTCAAAAGGAGTGCAGCGCCATCGAAGAGCTTCTCCAGAACCAGCTTCTGGAGCAACATCTCGTAACGTCTCTCATAAGAGGCACCCTTGAAGTCAGGAAACACAGGGAAGTGAGGCTCCTCCAGCTTCTTGATGGGCCTGGTGGACCCTTCGCAATCTTCAAGGAGCATGAGCCAGCCAAGCCAGGGGCGCGGGCTCCCCTTGCCGAAGGCTCCCTACCGGAAGGCTGTCCAAAGATCCGTCGCTGTCCCGATCGCTTCTTCCGTGCGATTGTTGAAGTTGTTGCCGAACGATGGGCCTGCTTGTGATTTGAATTCCACAGCAGCAACAAGCTTTCTATCGTGGACAACGAGCAGATCCCAGCTCTTTGTCGGCCTGAAGTACCCGGGTATTTCAAGGCTTGTTTGCGTGTAAATGCTCGCCCCGGGCATATCATTTTCTGCGACAAGCCAGCGAATCAGATCGCAGAAACCATCCATCTGTTTCCCGCCGGTCACCGCGGTTCGATTCCCGCGGTCCTGATCCCCATCTTTCTGTCGTGAGGACTGTTTATCCAGCGTTTTCCAGTAGTGTTTGATCGCTTCTCTTGCTCGCTGTTCGTATTCTGTCGGGACCAGGTTCATGCGGGGCATCGTAGTGTAGCTCCTGAGCCAGCGAAATGCGACGACCATGCCAGCTTTGATCTTCACCTGGATGCAGGTTTCTCCGGGGCGAGGTACCGAGCCCATCGTGGGGGAGGCTGGCGACCTGCCGGTGAGGGGTGGCGCACCGCCAGGCCTCCCCGAGGGTGGGGCTTGTCGCGGAAATCCAGGGGTGCCACGACGGCGGGATGAGCAACCTTCGCGTCGAGCATCGTCATGGGCTGAGCACCGAGGAGGCGCGGGAGCGCGTCCGGGCGCTGGGGGAGTATTTTCAGAACAAGCATGGCATCCACGTCCAGTGGAGCGGGGAAGAGAGCCTCACGTTGCAGGGCAAATACGCGATGTTCTCGTTCACCGCGAAGGGTACGCTGATCCCCGGGGCGATCGCCATCGAGGCGCCGGACCCGGGCATGCTGCTCCGGAGCAAGGCCCGCGAGTACCTCGAGAACAAGCTGAAGCGGTACCTCGACGCCGCGACCCCGCTGGGCGCGCTGCCGCGGCGGTGAACCCGGGCCATGGCCATACAGACCCTGGAACAACGCCCTGCGATGCGCCAACCTTGCCCGAGGTGAACGTGTCAGCGGACGAGCATGAAAAACCATATCCATTGCCCCACGATGAGGCGATGCGGCTGGAAGCAAGGCGAGAGATCGAACTCCCTGAGGGCGACGACGAGGATCTGGAAGAACTTCTCCTGCTGGCCCGTGACATCACCGGGATGCCAGTGGCCTTCGTGAACCTGGTCGACCAGGAGCAGGTGGAGGCGAAAGCTGCCTCCGGGATGGAGCGAACCTTGTTCCCCAGGGAAGAGACCTTTTGTGCCCACGTGGTGGCCAGCCGCGAGGTGCTTCTGGTCGAGGATCTGGCCATGGATCCGCGATTTAATGGCTTCCCGTCGGTGCAGGGGGGGCCTCGGTTCCGGTTCTACGCCGGGGTCCCGCTGATGCTTCCGGATGGCCATGCCGTGGGGACCTTGTGCGTGCTGGATCACGAGCCACGTCAGCTCTCGGAGCGCCAGCTGCGCGCGATGTTGACCCTGGCGCGGAGCGCCTCCCGTTACCTCGATCTGCGCCGTACAATGGGGCGCCTTGCACGCGAGGTGGATGTGCGCAGGGGGGCCGAGGCGCAGCTCCGCCAGTCTCTGGACGTGATTCACCGGGATATCCAGGAAGCCGCTGCCTTTGTTGCCTCGATACTGCCCCCTCCTTGTGATGAGCCGGCCCGTGTTCGCTGGGCATTTCTACCCTCGGCCGAGCTGGGCGGCGATGGGCTTGGGCACCTGCTGACGTCGCGCGGGCAGCTTGCCTGCTTTGTCCTGGATGTATGCGGCCATGGTACCGCCTCGGCGCTCCTGTCGGTGGCCATTGTATCGGCGCTTCGCTCCGACACCTTCCCGGTGGACCGAGGCGACCCGGGGGCCGTGGTGACGATGCTCAACCGGATGTTCCCGGCAGACCACCATCATCACCTTCACTTCACGCTCTGGTACGGCGTCCTTGATCCTGGCACCGGAGAGTTGACCTACGTCAACGCAGGACATCCGGCGCCGGCGCTCTTGAGGTGCGGCCATCCGGTGCGTGAACTGGAAGGAGAAGGGCCGCTGGTGGGAATCTTTCCCGAGGCAACCTGGCAGGTCCATCGCCTACAACTCGCCCATGGAGATCGACTGCTGGTCTTCTCGGACGGGGCTTGCGAGCTTTTTTCCCCTGCAGGAGAGCGCCTGACGGAGCAGCGCTTCCTGGAACAGCTCGCTCTCAGCGCAGACGACGGAAGCGCCCCGGCCTGTTTGCTCGATTTTGCCCGCGAGTTCTGCGGTCGAGAGCAGCTGGACGATGACTTTTCGATGCTCGAACTGCGCGTCTCCTCTGCCCCTCTGGGGCCTGGTGCGTCCTCCGGGGCGAGCTGCTTACCCCTCTCGCCCCGTGCCGTTGCAAGTGATGGCTCAGTCCAGCCCCTCGAGGTCCTTGCAGGACTCCTGGTGGCCCAGCTTGCAGGCCTGCTCGTAGCTCGCGCGGGCCTTGCTCCTGTCCTGGGGGACCCCCCAGCCAAAACGGTAGGCAGCGGCCATGTCTCCGCAGGCTTCCGCGATCTTCTTGCCGCAGGCGACCTCGCGGTACTTGAACGCGCGGGCCCGGTCCTCCTTCACCGCGCTGCCGTTGAAGTACGAGAGCGCCACCTTGCTGCAGGCCGCCCCGCTGCCGGCCTCGCAGCGGCGCAGGTCCTCGGCGAACTCGCGGGTCACCGAGAGCTGGATGCCCAGCCAGGCCCCGCCAAGCAGCGCCGCCGCGGAGGCCGCCAGGCCGAGCTTGAGCCAGGTCGAGCGCTCGGCCTGCTGGGCGGCCAGCAGATCCTCGATGGAGCCCTGGTGCCCCCGCACGCGCTCCAGCAAGGGCCGCACGTCGATGCCCAGCACGCTCTGGGCGCCGCAGTAGGCGCAGCGCGCCACCGCGCCGCTGTCGGTGGGCAAGGGGCCGCCGCAGTTCCGGCAGCCGGGGCCCTCGCCCTGGCGGGAGGGAGGGCGGGCCCCGAAGGTCGTCGAGAGGACCAGCAGGGCGCGGCGCCGCGCCAGCGCGATGCGCGCGAAGGAGTAAGCCGCGAAGGTGAGGCTCCAGCCGGAGAAGAAGCCGCTCCCGATCAGGAACCAGTCGAGCGAGGGGAGGCCCGCCGCCCGGAAGGACACCAGCACCAGGGCCCAGGCCGCCGCCGAGGCCAGCGCCGCCAGCAGCAACGCCCCCCTGCTGCCCTGGACGCCGGGCTGCTGCAGGAGCTGCTCGACCGCCTGGGCCGTGGACCGCTGGGCCTGGTCCGCCGCTCGCTGGGCGGCCACCCGCTCCCGCAGCGCTGGCGCCACCGGGTTCTCGGCGCCGCAGGCGCGGCACCGGACCGTGGGTTGATCCCCGGGCACCAGCGGCGCCCCGCAGCCGCGGCAGAGGGCCAGGTCAGCGCGACTGGGGGGCGGCTCCGCGGCCTCCCCGAGGTGCACCCGGATCGTCTCGTGGAGCGAGCGGAGAGAGGCGATCTCGGCGGTGTCCGTCGCCTCGGCCAGCACCAGGGTCTGGCCGCTCCGCAGGGCCACCTCCAGCCGGTGCGTCACGTTCATGTCGTCCGCCCAGCCGGATTTCACCCGGGCCATGTCCTGCCAGCGCACCAGCAGCCCGTCGTGGGCCCCGCCCTCGATCCGGACCCCCTCGCTGTCCAGCAGCGCGTCGCTGGGGCGCGCTCGCCACGCCAGCCAGGCCATCCCCGGGGCGACCAGCAGCAGCACGCCGCCGACCAGCACCTGCAGGCCTCCAGGCCCGGGGAACCCGGCCAGAAGCCCCGTCGCCGTCAGCGTGACCCCCGGCAGCAGGCTCGCCGCGACCCCCGCCTTGCGCCACAGCGCATCCACCCCCAGATGTACCGGCAACCTCACGGATCTCATGGCCTTCTTATGTATACAAAATATACCTATGGAGCATCTGGATAAAAGCGTGCCGAGCATGGGGAAGCGCACGATCTCGACGGGGACGCCGTAGGCAGGGATGTGGTAGACGAAGCCGTCCGGGGCGAGGGCGATGCGGCCGATCTGGGGGGCGATGGCGACGGTGACGACCTCGGAGCCGTCGGCCTTGATGGCGACGATGTCGAGGCTGGACAGCTCGGCGTAGAGGCGCCCGCTCCAGGGGTCGCGCTGGAGGCTGGTGGCGGGGGAGGGGAGGGTGAGGAGCTCGACCGGGGCGAAGGCCTGACCCAGCGTGGGGACCAGGAAGATCTTGCCGCTCTCGGTGGCGACGGCCATGCGTTCCGCGTCGAAGGGGGTCGAGGCGTAGATGCGCTCGGGCAGGGTGACGACCGTCGTCGAGACGCCCTGGAGCAGGTCGAGGGCAGCGTACTCGCCGTTGACCTTGACGTTGCCCAGGTAGAGCACCCGATCCAGCCCCCAGGAGAGCCCCTGGGGGCCGTTGTCCATCAGCTTGTTGCCGAAGGGGCCCTTGCCGTCGGTGTACACATCGGAGGGGATCTTCATCGGCAGCTCGCCGGTCTCCGGGTCGAGGAGCGCGGCCCCTTGCGGGTTGCCGGTGGCCGAGATGTCGCAGCCGCAGGTGGCGCAGCAGGTGTACGTGAGCGCCACGTCGCCGGAGCCCCCGCCGAAGAAGCCCTCCTTGCCGGTGAGCACCGCCACCTCCCCCATGTCCAGGTTCGTCACCCCGGGCACCGCGGAGACCTGGCCCGCAGGGGTGATTTTTCTCACAAAATCCGTGCCCGAGATGATCGTGACGCCCCAGGCGTTGCACTCGTTGTCAAACTCGAGATCCACCAGCCCCTCCTGCGGCTGAACCGCCCTCGTGAAGGTCGGATCGTTGAGCGAATAGCAGCATCCCCCGGCGTTCACGCCGGGGTCCACCACGCTTCGGGTCGGACATAGAAAGACCGATCCTGGTTCTTTTGTGCTGGCCT
>JALOQB010000043.1 GCA_025453595.1 Polyangiaceae bacterium | reverse complement strand
AACGCCTGGGCATGGTGGGTGATCTGCCCGGGGGGGTCGTTCTCCAGTGGCGCCGCTGGTGCCTGGACCCCAACTACGCCGTCGGCGCCGAAGGGGAGCGCATGAAGCGGATGTTCGCCTCCGTGACCGCCCCCATCACGGCCATCTCCTTCGAGGACGACGAGATGATGAGCGAGACCAACACGCGCTCGTTGCATGCCATGTATTCCAGCGCCGAGGTTCGCCACCTGCGCATCCCGGCCTCACGGCGGCGCGAGGGGCGCATCGGTCACTTTGGCTTCTTCCGCCGCCCCATGGAGGCTCCGCTCTGGCGCGGCGTCGCCCGCCCGCTCCTCGCCGAGCGCTGAGCGGATGCTCCCGGATCTTCCGGGCGCCGTGCCCTGCACGAGCCGAGGTCCGTGACGCCCCGGGAGGCGGCGTTTATCGTGTGTCCGGTGAACCGGGATCGCCTGCTCCTTGCCGCGCTCTTCGCCTGTACGCTGGTCTCCTGCTCGAACGCCCGCCCCGCCGAGGCCCCCGCGGGGCCTGCTCCGGCGACCTCCTCCGCGGCCCCCCTGCCGCCCGCGGCCTCCCCTGCGGCGCTGCCCCCGCCCCTGCCGCGCGCTCCGGCGGAGGTCTACACGGTCCAGAAAAACATCCCGGAGCACCTGCGCTTTGCATGGACCTCGCTGGAGCTGACACCGGAGGGGTACCTCCGGCTGCACCAGCGGAACGGCGCCGACCCGCTGCGGCTGGATCCGTCCACGTTCGCGCTGACCCGCGAGCGCTTTGTCTCGGCCCTGTGCCCCGCGAGCGGCCCGGTGGCGCAGCGGACCGCCCTGTGCGCCCGGGGGGCTCCGGTCCTGGCGATCGCGGAGCCGCAGCTGCTCACGGTGGAGAGGGACGGGCAGAAGCGCGCCCTGGCCCCGGGGTTTCCGGTGGTCGCCGCGGCGCTCTCGCCGGACGGAGAGGCGGTGGCCGCGGCCGGGGGCGACGGGCATGTGCTGGTGTGGTCCACGAGGGAAGGTCGGGTGCTGCACGAGCGGCCGGGGCGCCCCGATCTGGAGCCGGTCCAGGGGGTCTCGTGGCTGGGTCGAGGGGTGATCGCGCTGGTGGGGACGCCCGCGCGCCTCGTCTCGCTGCACGACGGCAGCGAGACGGTCCTGCACTGCGCGATCCTCCCCGCTCGTCCGGTCGCGGAGCGCTTCGCCTGCGCGGCGTGGGCCGGAGATCGGCTCGATGGGGATCCGGGCGCGCTCCTCGGGATCCAGGCCGCCGAGGGCGCGGAGCCCGCCCAACGGGCGCTGCAAGGGCCGAAGCGTCACCGCGGCTTCCTGAAGGAACGCCTGGGCGATTTCCTCGCGCCGGGGTCGATGGACGCCCGCGCCCGCCGCGAGCTGCTGGTGCGCGCCTACACCTCGTCGATGGAGCGAGGCCGCGTCACCCGGGAGACCATCCATGGCGCCTTCACGCTCCTCGATGTCGAGGCGGATGGGCGGCCGGAGCGGGTGATCGTGGGGGAGCTGGGCACGGCCCGGCTGGACGGGCAGGCGAAGGTGGAGCGGGAAGACCTGGATTTCACCGGGGACGGCTCCCCGGATCTGCTGGTGCAGGACGGCTCCACGATCGCCGTCGTGCGCTCGGAAGGGCCAGGGGAGGCCCTGCAGCCGGTGAGCAGGTTCCCCGATGAGCGTCTGGTGGCCGTCCGCCCGGTGGACCTACGACCGCTGAGCGCGGAGCCCGGCTTCGTCATCGAGACCCGCCGCGAGACCGGGCCCGTGGTCTGGCTTTACGCGAAAAATGCTGTCCACCAGGGGGGTACCATCGAGGGGGGAGCCTTCCCCGAAACGTCGCCCCTGCCGGGGGGGCGCGGCGGTGAATGCGAGCAGAGCCAGAGCCGTCCGGACGGGTTCGAGTGGCGCCTCACCTTCCGGGTGACCGGGGGCCGTATCCACGAGCTCCGGACGCACCGGTACCAGCCCACCGGGCCGGGGCAGGCCCTCGTCGAGCAAAGTTACCTCCCCTTCGTCGGCGGAGACGCGAGCAGCGGCAAGCGCCTGCAATTGAGCCTCCTGGTCCGCGGCCAGAGCTCGCGGACGACGCTGCTCGACATCCGCTTCCAGGAGGCCCAGTTCACCGTGGCCGGGCAGCCCGGGGCCGGCACCTGCAAATGGACCCGGTGAGGCATTGACCCCGGCGGTACGAACGATCCGGGGCCGCGACCCCACGACGCGGGGCCGCAGGAGGAGAGCTGGTCAGCTCAGCACCAGCGGGGAGGGCATGAAGAGCGCGAGAAAGAGGAGCAGGCACAGGACCGCGACGGCGGTCCGGGCAGGGCCCAGCTCTTCCCCCGGGTCCGTGGGGGGGTGCTCGGGGCCGCCCAGGCGCATCATCAGCGTCAGGATGCCAAACCAGACCAGCCAGAAGGTGCTGTTGGACGCCGCGGTCGCCAGCGCATCCCCGGAAAAGCCGCTGCGCCGCAGGGCCCACAGCTGCGTGAGCAGGTTGTAAAGAAAGACCGGCAGGGTCGCCCAGCGCACCCAGCGCCCCACGCGATCCTGGCGCGGCCCCAGCAGCGCGTAGGCGATGTGGCCTCCGTCCAGCTGACCGTGAGGCAGCAGGTTGATCATGGTGACAAAGAGGCCAGCCCAGCCGGCGAAGGCGATCGGGTGAAGGAACACGTCGTGCCCCTCCGGGATCGGACCGACCACGAGGCGCTTGAGGAGCAGGTAGAGCAGGCACTGTCCTTCGAGCAACGACCCCGGCACCATGGGCTTCACCGGCGACAGGCGCAGCCCGTAGATCAGCAGGGGGATCGCCACCACCAGGCCCGCCAGGGGGCCCGCGGCGCCGATCTCGAGCAGGGCCCGCCGCGAGGTGATCCGCGCCGGCATCGCGATCACGGCCCCCCAGGTGCCGAAGGGCGAGAAGGGCATCGGCAGGAAGTAGGGCGGCGAGGCCGGAACACGGCGGATCCGGGCCGCAAAATAGTGCCCAAACTCGTGCGCCAGCAGGATCCCGAGGAGGGAGGCCGCAAAGCTGAACCCCAGCGGCAGATGCGCCAGCTGCATCGGGATTTCCACGTCCGGCGACAGCTCGGCCAGCTGCCAGCGCGCCCCGGTGTAGAGCACGCTGAGGGCCGAGGCCGCGAACAGCAGGAGCGAGAGCCCCCAGCGCCGCCCCTCAGCCGGAGCGGAGGGCGGCGAGGAGTCGGTCGAGCTGGGGGGCGAGCTCGGCCCGGACGGATCCGAGCTCGGTGCGGATTCGGACGGCGCCTCGTGGGGCGGTCTGGTCAAGGTTCACCTCGATGCGATCAGCGGTCAGCCCGAGCGCGGCGAGCCCCTGACGCAGGGGCTCCGCGTCGAGCGGATGCACATGGAATTGAAGCTGGCGGGCGCGCCTCAAGGGCGCCAGCGCCTGGCGCGCCAGGTCGAGGATGGCCTCCGGATGCACCTCCAGCTCCCGCAGGAGCAGCCGCTCCGCCAGCAGCCGCGCCACCGCCAGCAGATCGCCCTCTCGCTCGGCCAGCCAGCGCTCCTCGGCCTGCTTCAGCGCCGTCCACCGGGCCGCCACCGCCGCCTCCGCCTGCTGTTGCCCCTCGCCCCGGGCCTCGTCCCTCAGTCGCTCGGCCTCGCGGCGGGCCCGCTCCAGGGTGGCCTCCGCCTCGGCCCGGAGCTCCGCGCAGCGTCGCTGCGTTTCTTCTTGCTCCTCGACCCAGCTGCGCCTCCGCAGGGCACCCCGCGCCGGCGCCGACGGCACCCCGACACCACCCCCGCCCACCACCACGCGACCTGGCCTCAGCCCCACGTCAGCCTCCCTCGCTCCGCCGCCAGCCGGAGCGCCAGCAGCCGGGGAGCAAGCTGCGCCGCCCGCCCCTGGCTGCCGGCGGCCCCCTGGTAGCGATCCAGCCAGCCGGGGCGAGCGCCGAGGGCCTCCTCGATCTCGGCCGGGGTGGCCCCGAGCACCAGGCTCACCGCGCAGAACGCATCCATCGCCCGAGCTTCCACGCTAGCGACCCCCCTGCGAGGAGAACCGACCCGCCTCCTGCCGTACACGCCCTTCGCTCTCGAGTTTTTCCAGGTGCGCGCGCAAGCTCAGCTCGGCGATCCCGTGGAGCGCCGGCGGCGTGTCCGCGTAGGCCTCCAGGAGGATCTCTTGTATGGATCTTCCATGCATCGAGCCCCCGAGCGCGTCGAGGACCTTGAGCTCCCGGGAGAGCCGGTGGCGGATGTAATGGCGAAAGAGGGCCGAGGGGGCGTCGATGGGGTCGCCGTGGGCGGGGAGGGCGAGGGAGGCGTCGAGGGAGGCGAGGCGCTCGAGCTGGCGGAGGTACTCGGCCATGTCACCGTCGCCCGGGGCGATGAGGATGGTGCCGACGCTGGCGACCATGTCGCCGACGACAAGGCAACGGAGCGAGGGCTCGAAGAGGCAGAGGTGGCCCGGGGCGTGGCCGGGGGTATGGAGGACACGCCAGCGCTGGGGAGGGGCTCCGTCGAGGGGGATCTCCTCGCCATCCCGGAGCGTCCTGGAGACGGGGGTGGAGATACGGGCTGCGGTGGCCTCGTGAGCCCAGAGGGGCAAGGCGAGGCGCCGGGCGAGGAGGTCCGCGCCGGCCACGTGGTCGTGGTGGTGGTGGGTGGCAAAGAGCGCGACGAGGCGGCGCCCCTCGGCGCGGAGGCCCTCGGCCCAGGAGATCCACGCGTCCTGCTCGTCCGGGTGGGGGGTCGCGGGCTCGATCAGGAGCACCTCGCGATCGCCCAGGGCGTAGCTGTTGGTGTGCGTGGCAGGGGGCAGCGTGGGGGTCTGCGCAGGGAAGAGCGCGACCCCAGGGGCAACAGGGCGAGGGCGGTGCACCACGGGGCCAGTATGCCGCAAGAGGGCGCCCGGTTGGGGGCGCGCTTCGGCGGGGGGTTCCAGCGGGGCCAAAGCCGCGCTAGAGCGGCGTATGGGCCAGGTGTCGCCAGCCGCGACACGGTCCGTGAACCCCATGGTGAACCCCACTCCCGCCGTTCCCGCACCGCTCGCCCTGATCCCTTATGCCGAGCGCTTCCTTGAAGGACGCCGCGTGCTCGTCTTCGGGGATGCCACCGCCTTGCTCGCCGAGGAGGCGCTCGCCCGGGGGGCTCGCCTGGTGCATGTCTACGATCCGGACAGCGTCCGGGTCGCCCAGGCGGTGGCCACGGCCTCCCAGGGGCTCTCCTTCTCGGTGTACCGCGACGGCGGCGACGCAGGTCTGCGGGACGGGGCCTTCGAGGTGTGTCTGATCCCGGATCTCTCCCTCTTCCCGGATCCCAAAGCGGTGCTGGCCCGGGCTCGCAAGGCCTGCGCGGCCGGCGCGGTCCTGCTGGCCGCGACCCCCCGTGTTGACGGGGCCAAGGGCGAATCCCTCAAGGGGCGGGGTCCGCTGAATTATTATGATTTTTACGAGGTGGTGCGGCGCCAGTTCCCCGCCATTACCATGCTGGGACAGGTCCCCTTCCAGGGCTTCGCGCTGGTCGATTTCTCCGCGGATGAGATCGAGGTGTCCGTCGACGCCAGCCTCACCGACGACGAGGATCGCCAGCCCGTCGCTTACGTCGCCGTCGCCAGCGATCGGCGGCTCCCAGCGCCCCGCCCGCGCCGCCCGCGCCGCCTGCCCCGCCCCCCGGCCCCAGCCCCGAGCTGCAGCGCGCCGCCGAGGCCCGCCAGCAGGCCGAGCACCGCCTCGCCGAGGAGCAGCGCCGCACCGCCGAGCTGGGGCGCGCCCTCTCCGAGGCCGGCGCCCTCCCGCGGCAGCTCGAGATGCGCCTCACCGAGGAAGCCCGCCGCGGCGAGATGCTCTCCAGCCAGCTCCAGCGCGCCCAGGAGCTGGCCGAGCGGCTCCAGCGCGAGAACCGCACCCTCCAGGATCGCATCCAGCAGGGCACCCGCAGCCTCGCCGAGGCCCAGGCCGAGCGCGTCCGCCTCACCCAGCGCGAAGAGGCTCTCTCCCGCAAGCTCCGCGAGGCCGAGGCAACCCCCCGGGGGGTCGATCCCGCCAAGGTCGACGCGCTACGCCGTCAGATCGAGGCCCTCGAGGCCGAGAAGGCCGAGGCGCTCCGGCGCGCCGCCGAGGGGGAGCAGGCGCTGGCCCAGGCGCAGCAGCAGCAGCAACAGCTGGTCGCCCAGCTCGACGGGGCGCAGCGGCAGCAGCAGCAGCTGGTCGCTCAGCTCGACGGGGCGCAGCGGCAGGCGGCCCAGCTTGACGGGGCGCTCCGGCAGATCGCCGAGCAAAAAGCCCTGCTTGCCCAGCAGCAGCAGCAGCTCAGCGCCCTGCAGACCCAGGCTCGCCGGGCCGTGGCGCAGGCCCAGGAAGAGCAGGCCGAGCACGTGGCCGACCTGTCCGCCGCCGAGCACACCCTCCAGGAGCGCGCCCGCGAGATCGCGGCGCTCCGGGCCGAGGTGGATCGCCGCGGCGCCATGGTGCGCGAGCTGCTCCAGGCCCTCGAAGCCCGCGGCGTCGCTCCCCTCGGGGCGCCGAGCAACCACGAGCAGATCGCCCACCTCGAGCACGAGCTGCGGGCGGCCCACACCCAGCTCCAGCGGGTGACGGCCCTGGCCCTCCAGCGCGAGGCAGACCTCAAGGCGGCCCACGAGCAGCTCCACCGCCTCGCCCAGCCGACTCCGCCAGATCCCCGGCTCCCCGCGGCCCTCGCAGAGATCGAGGCGCTCCGCACGGCGCTCCAGCAAGAGCGCGCCGCCCGCGCCGCGGCCGAGGCCTTCCAGGGGGACCAGAACCTGCCGTCGGCGGTGCTGGCGGCCCAGACCGAGCAAGATCCGGACGAGTGAGCGGTTGACAGCAAGGGGGGGGGCCTTAGCTTGCCGCTTGTCGGCGCTTTTTGACGATGCCTACCAAGCGAGATTATTACGAGGTCCTCGGGGTCCAGCGGAACGCGAGCAGCGACGAGCTACGCAAGGCGTACCGCCAGCTGGCGCTGAAGTTTCACCCCGATCGCAACCAGAACGACCCCACCGCGGAGGCCAAATTTAAAGAGGTCAACGAGGCTTACAGCGTGCTCTCGGATGACCAGAAGCGAGCTCGCTACGATCAGTTCGGCCACGCGGGCCTCGAAGGCGGCGGTGGCGGCGGCGATCCGGGCGATATCTTCTCCCACTTCCAGGATCTTTTCTCCGAGTTCTTCGGCGGCTCCTCCCAGGGGGGGCGAGGGCGCGGGCCCCAGCGTCGAGGCGCCGATGTCCGCGTCCAGGAGCGCCTCTCGCTCCGCGATGCGGTGCTCGGCTGCAAGCGTGAGGTCACGGTGCGAGCCCCGGCCCCCTGCGAGACCTGCGACGGCTCCGGCGCGGCCAAGGGGACCTCGCGCCGGGCCTGCGTTCTCTGCGGCGGCGCGGGTCAGGTCTCCACCGCCCGCGGCTTCGTGATGTTCACCCAGACCTGCCCCCGTTGCCGGGGCCAGGGCACGATCATCGAGACCCCGTGCGAGCGGTGCAAGGGCTCCGGAGAACAGGAGCGCACCCGCAAGGTGACGGTCACCTTCCCCGCGGGCATCGACGGCGGGCAGCGTCTTCGCGTGTCCGGCCAGGGCATGCCAGGCCCCGCCAACACGCCCCCTGGCGACCTGTATGTCGATGTCGAGCTCGAGCCTGATCCCCAGTACGAGCGCGATCAGAGCGATCTGATCACGCGCCTCCCCGTGTCCTACGCCCAGGCCTCGCTGGGGGCCCGGGTGCCGCTCCAGCTTCTCGACGGCTCCACCCTCGACATCGAGGTCCCTGCCGGGTCCCAGCCCGGCGAGGTGCTGACCTTCAAGAACAAGGGCGTCCCCCGGGTCGATGGTCGCGGGCGAGGGGCGCTCCACGCGGTGGTCCAGGTCCAGATCCCGAAGAAGCTGTCGGCCAAGGCGCGCCAGCTTCTCCAGCAGCTCGAAGAAGAGCTGGGCGACGCGGGCCCTCCTGCCAAGCGCGCGGCCCCTTGACCTCCTCCCTCCTCGCCTCGCTCCGTGTCGTCGAGGGGTTGCTCCGCATCAGCGGCGCCACGCTCGTCGATGCCGCCCTCGCCGGCGTCTCCACCGAGCGCTCCGAAGAGCGGCTCCGCTGGTGGGCCCGCCGGGTCGTCGAGGCGACGGGCATCGACCTGCGGGTCGAGGGGCGTCAGCACCTGGCGGCGGGCGAATCGTTCGTGGTGATGTCCAACCACCAGAGCCACCTCGATGTCCCCTGTCTCTTCCACGGGCTGACCCCGGCGATGCGAATGGTGGCCAAGAAAGAGCTGTTTCGTGTGCCGCTCTTCGGCCCCGCGATGCGCCAGGCGGGCTTCCTCGAGGTCGACCGCAACAACCGCACGCAGGCGGTCGCCAGCCTCCAGGGGGGGCGCGCCCTCCTCGCCTCCGGGTTCCAGGTCTGGATAGCGCCCGAGGGGACGCGTTCTCCCTCGGGCAACCTGTTGCCCTTCAAGAAAGGGGGCTTCGTGATGGCCCTGGAGGCGGGGGCACGCATCCTCCCGGTGGGCATCCACGGGACGCGGGACGTGCTCCCGGTCAACGCCGTGCGGGCCCGCGTGGGGCGCCCCGTGGGCCTGGTGGTCGGTGCGCCGATCGCCACCTCCGGCAAGACCCGGGACGCGCTCATGAGCGAGACCCGCGACACCATGCTCGCCCTCATCGAGCAGGCTCGCTCCCTCGCGGCGCGCTGACCCCGCGGCGCCCGGCGTCAGCCGGTGAAGGCAGGGCGCCGCGCGCTGACGAACCAGGCCGCGGCGTTGAAGGCCAGGGCCACCGGCAGGATCAACATCGCCCCCGCCAGGTTGCCCCCCATGCCGTCGGACAGGTACCCGACCAGCGGCATGCTGATCAGGTCGCCGAGCAGGTGCCCCGCGAAGATCGAGGCCGCCATCGCCGTGGCGCGGGTCTCCACGGGCACCGCCCCCAGCACCACCGCGTTGAACGGCGACATCGAGACAAAGATGCCAAGCTGCGCGAGGCCCATGGCCGCGAAGAACAGGACCACGGAGCCCTCCGGAGCCAGCATCGCGACGAGCGCCGCGGGCATCGCCGCCGCCGTCGAGAGGGCGCACACCCGGATGGCGACCGCGGTGCGATCCTCGCCCTTGGCCCGGTCCGCCCAGGCGCCCCCGAGGAAGGTCCCGATGAAGCCGGTCACCACCACCAAAACCCCGAAGAAGAAGTCCGCGTCGTGGAGCTCCATATGGAACTTCTTGTTGAGCAGCTTGGGCGCCCACTGGGTGAAGCCGCCCAGCGCGAAGGTCTGCGCCACGAAGCCCGCCACCGCCCACACGTAGCGCCTCGAGGCCCAGAGCCCCCGCAGCGCCGTCTTCATCTCCAGCGCCTCGGGCCGCTGCTTGCGCTGCGGCTCGGCGATCAGGAAGCAGGTCAGCGCCAGCAACACCCCGGGGCCCCCCGCGATGAAGAACGCGTTCCGCCAGCCGTAGTGCTTGTCCAGGTACCCTCCCAGCACAAACCCCAGCGCGCTGCCCACCGGGATCGCCGCGTAGAAGATCGCCAGCACCCGGCTCTTGCGCTCCGGCGCCGTCACGTCATCCAGGATGGTCGGGCTCAGGGAGGCGTAGCTTGCCTCACCTACACCTACAAGCACCCTCACTGCCATCATCCCGGTGAAGGTCATCATCAACCCGGAGCCGGCGGTGGCAGCACACCAGACGAGGACCCCGAGTGCAATCAGACCCTTTCGGCTGGTCACATCGCCGAGGCGTCCGAAGAGGGGGCTGGTCAACATGTACCCCAGGAGGAAGGCAGAACCGAGCCAGCCTCCCTGGGCGTCGTTGAGCCCCAGGTCTTTCTGGAGATGGGGGAGGACCGCCGCGATCAGCTGGCGATCGAGGTAATTGAGGAAGTTGAGCCCTGTGAGGAGGGCCACGATGGCGGCAGGGCTCTTGATCATAAGGAGGGAGAGTAACCGGAAGAGACCCAAAAGCAGAAGCGAGGTGGCTGGGTTATCAGCGACCTCGCTTGGAGACAGAAGCCAGGAGACTTCGGAGGATAACTCTTCGGACTCGTCGCCAGCGGGGGCGGCAACGACCGGGGCATCCTTGGCGGCGTCCTTCTTGGAAGCGCGGCCCTTGCGGGCGGCGGGCTTCTTGGCGGCGGCAGCGGCGGGCTTCTTGGCAGCGGCCTTCTTGGCGGCGGGCTTCTTGGCGGCGGCCGGCTTCTTGGCAGCAGCCACCTTCTTGGCGGCGGCGGGCTTCTTGGCAGCAGCCTTCTTGGCGGCGGGCTTCTTGGCGGCGGCCGGCTTCTTGGCGGCAGCGGCGGGCTTCTTGGCGGCGGCCTTGCGGGCGGCGGGCTTCTTGGCGGCGGCCGGCTTCTTGGCGGCGGCCTTCTTGGCGGCGGGCTTCTTGGCGGCCGGCTTGGCAGCGGTGGCGCGCTTCGCCGTCTTGGGGGCCGACTTGGCGGCCGGCTTCCGGGCGGTCTTGGTCTTGGAGGCGGTCTTCTTGGTCTTCGCAGCAGCCATGGGAAAGTCCTTTCTGGTCTGTCGCTCCAGAACCACCGCCCTGGGTGGCGAGCAACAGATGTTGCAACAGATGTATGGCCATGCATTGCGCTTGTCAACGCAGAAAAATCAAAAAAGTGAAACGGCCCTCTTGACGGGAAAGAACGGACATTTCCAACCCCCGGAAGGGGTTGATGCGAGCGCGAGGGTGTGGCACTCGCCGGTCGCACGCCTCTTTTGTGAGAAGCGTGGGTGGCCTCGACGACGGGGCATTTACGAGCGAAAGCACACCCGATGAAGCGACTGACATTCCGAAAATCGTGGGCACTTCCTCTGACGCTGATGCTTGCTCTGGGGGGCGCGGCGGGCTGCGGCCACAGCGAGGAGGAGTGGCAGGGCAAGCTCAACGAGATCAAGAACCTGGAGGGTCGCCTGAAGAAGGCGGAGGACGAGCGGAAGAAGTGCGACAGCGACCTGGCGGGGGCGAGGGATGAGCTGGCGCTGCTGCGGACGGAGAACGACACGCTCAAGGGGAAGGCGGGGGATCTGTCGAAGCAGACGGCGGATCAGCTGGCCCTGATCGAGCGCCTCAAGCGCGAGAAGGAGCAGCTTGACGCGATCAAGCGGCGCTTCGAGGAGCTGCGGCGCAAGCTGGACGGGCTGACGAAGCTGGGGTTGAACGTGACGGTGCGGGACAACCGGATGGTGATCCAGCTGCCGGGCGACGTGCTCTTTGACTCGGGCAAGGTCGACCTGAAGAAGGACGGCGAGAAGATGCTGCTGCAGGTGGCCGAGGTCATCTCGAAGGACGCGGGGCTGGCGGCGCGGCACTACCAGGTGGCAGGCCACACGGACAACAAGGCCTTCTCGGGGGGCAACTACAAGGACAACTGGGGGCTGAGCCTGATGCGAGCGCGGGAGGTGTTGACCTTCCTGATCGCGCCCCGCGAGGGCAAGGAGCCAGGCGGCGGGCTTCCGCCGAAGAACTGGGCCGCGGCGGGCTACGCGGAGACCGATCCGATCGCGCCGAACGACACCCCGGAGAACATGAAGAAGAACCGGCGGGTCGAGCTGGTGGTGATGCCGAACGTCGAGGAGATGCTCGACCTGAACAAGCTCACCAACTGATGCGGGTCGCCAGCGTCGATATCGGCACCAACTCGGTGCTGCTGCTGGTGGCAGAGCGAGGCCCGGGGGGCGAGGCCCGGGCGGTGCTGGAGCGCGCCACGATCACCCGCCTGGGCGAGGGGGTGGACGCCACCGGCGAGCTCTCGGCGCAGGCCCGGGAGCGGACCCTGCGGTGCCTCGAGTCCTATGCCCGGGAGGCCCGCGAGGCGGGGGTCGAGGTGCTTCATGCGGTGGGGACGAGCGCGATGCGGGACGCGCGAGGGGGGGCCGCGTTCGCGGCGCAGGCCGAGGCCTTGCTGGGGGCAGCGCCCCGGGTGATCTCGGGGCAAGAAGAGGCCCGGCTCACGTTCCGTGGCGCGCTCAGCGGCCTCGCGACGGAGGGGCCGGTGCTGGTCTTCGACGTGGGCGGCGGGAGCACCGAGCTGATCGTGGGCCAGCAGGGGCCCAGCGGCCTGCTCCTCGACCGCGCGGTGAGCCTGGACGTGGGGAGCGTGCGCCTGACCGAGCGCTACCTGCGGGGGGATCCTCCGACGCGTCCCGAGCTTGAAGCCCTCGAGGCCGAGGTGGCGCGGCAGCTCGACGGTTTCCCGGTGGGGCCCGGGGTGACGCCGGTGGGGGTCGCAGGCACCGTGACCACGCTGGCGGCGGTGGCGCGTGGGGTGGTTCCCTACGACGCGGGGCGCATCCATGGGCTCACCCTCGACGCGACAGAGGTCGAGGCGCTGGCGCGGCGGCTGGCCTCGCTGCCGGTCGCCGTCCGGCGCGGGCTCCCGGGGCTCGAGCCCAAGCGCGCCGACGTCATCGCCGCGGGGGCCCTGCTGGTGGCGGCGATCGTCAAGCGCGTGGGGGCGCCGGGGCTGGTGGTATCAGACCGGGGGGTACGCTGGGGCCTCGCCCTGGAGCTCCTCGACCGGGACTATGAAAAAAAGTAAGGTTCTCCCGGGGGACCCTGGTCGCGCTGTCAGATTCAAGTTGACACAGAGATGACGGGGAACTAGAGTGCTGCCCACTGGCGCGGCCTTTGAGCTGCGCCGGCCCAGTTTTTCCTAACAACTCCGAAATCCTCCATCAGGCTTCCGGGGGCAAAAGGGCCGGAATAGCTGAGCAACCTGGGTTGTTTCCAGGCGACTCAAGGCGAAACGTGAACCCTTGAATGACCCCACAAAGATTCTGGCCGCTCCGAAGGTGAGCGGCCTTTTCGCATGGAAGCCTGAGCCCAAGGAGATGCTATGCAGGCACGCACGGTTCCTCAATTCAAGGTCGGCGACAAGGCAGTTTATCCCGCTCAAGGGGTGGCGGAGGTGATCAAGATCGAGGAGAAAGACATCGCCGGCAACCGTCAGAGCTTCTACGTGTTGCGGATCCTCGATACCGACCGGAAGATCATGGTACCGGTTTCAAACGCGAGCGCGGTGGGGCTGCGGCAGGTGATTTCCGAGCAGGAAATCCGCGAGATCTTCGACATCCTGCGGGAGCGCACGATCACCTTCGACAACCAGACGTGGAACCGCCGCTACCGGGGGTTCATGGACAAGATCAAGACCGGCTCGATCTACGACGTGGCGGAGGTGCTCCGGGATCTGTACCGGCTCAAGACCGACAAGCAGCTTTCCTTCGGTGAGCGGCGGATGCTCGAGACCGCCCGGGGCCTGATCGTCAAGGAGATCGCGATCTCCCGGGGCCAGACCGAGGAACAGGTGCGCAACGAGATCGAGGCGATCTTTCTCACCAACTGAGCCCCTTCGCTGAGGTCGCGGGCGCCAGATTTGGGGTCGACCCGCACGACTCGTTTGAACAGAGAGGCCAGGTTAGCGTACCTTGACAGGGCGCGACATGTTCACCCCCGGGACGATCCTCGCAGGAAAATACGAGCTGATCGAGGTGGCTGGTCAGGGGGGCATGGCCTCGGTCTGGCGCGCGCGCTCCCGTGGGGCCGGAGGGTTCTCCCGAAGCCTGGCCATCAAGGTGATGCTGCCGCGGCTCTGCAATGACCCGCACTTCGTCGAGCTATTCGTCGAGGAAGCGCGGGTAAGCTCGCAGCTACAGCACCCGAACGTGGTGCAGATCTCCGATTTTGGCGAGCAGGGCGGGGTGTACTTCCTGGTCATGGAGTGGGTCGATGGGCTCGATCTCCTCGACTACACCCGGTCCTTCACCGAGCAGGGCTATTACATGCCCTGGGCTGCCCTCGCGATCGTCGCGGTCGAGGTGCTCAAGGGCATGCACGCGGCGCATCTGCACCGGGATGAGAGGGGCCATCCGTGCCCGATTTTTCATCGGGATGTGACGCCTCACAACATCCTGCTCGGGGTCAATGGCGTGGTGAAGCTGACCGATTTCGGCCTCGCCAAGGCGACCGATCGGGGCACCCTCACGCTGCCTCATGTGCTCAAGGGGAAGATCTCGTACACGGCCCCCGAGATGACCCGAGGGGTGCGGGCCAACGCTCGCACCGACATCTTCAGCCTGGGCGTCACGCTGTGGGAGGCCCTGGCGGGGCGCAAGATGTTCGACGCCGTCTCGCCGCTCCAGGTGGTCAAGCAGATCCAGGCCTGGAGCATCCCCCCGCTGCGGGATCTCAGGCCCGACCTGCCGGCGGAGCTGGTGCAGATCGTCGAGCGCGCCATCGCCCGGGATCCGGAGCAGCGCTTCGTCTCTGCCCAGGATTTCGCCCTGGCGCTCTCCACCATGCTGCCGCCGCTGCCGGACATGCAGCGCTTTGGCAAGAGCATCGAGGACGCTCGTGCCCGGATCCAGCGCTCCCGCCAGGGGGAGAACCTGGACGATCTCAAGGCCGCGATGCGTCCCGCCCGGGCCCCTGCGCCGGCGTTCCGTGCGGCGGCGCCCGAGCAGCGGGCCGCCCGGGCCCCTCGCCCTGCGCCCCCCGGGGTCGCGCCGCCGGCCCCCGCGGCCCCTGCTCGTTCCCCGTCCCAGGTGACCCCGCCCAAGCGCCGTCCTTCCTCGGCGCCGCCGCCTGCGCTCACCCGCTCGGTGCCGCCGGTCTCGATCCCGATCCCATCGAGCTTGCCGCCGGTGCGTATCTCCGAGCAGCCCTCCAGCGTCAGCGTGGTGCTCGATGATTTCTCCGAGGAGACCGGCGCGCCTGTACCACCGCCGCCGGCGCCGCTGCCTTCCCATCCCTCGCTGCACCTCAGCATCACCTTCGAGGACCAGGCGCCCACCACGCGTCCCTCGCCCCCTGCCGCCAAAGACCCCTCCGCGGCCCCCACGCCAGCGCCGGCCCCTCCCGCGGCGCCAGCTCCCCGTCCAGGGGCTTCACCGGCGCCGCGCCCCGTACAACCCCGTCCTGCTGCTCCGGCCTCGCCGCGTCCTGCGGTCGGTGCTGCGCCTGCCCCCGCGGGCCAGAAGCCTCCGGCCATGACGCCCCGCCCTGCCCCCGTCGCGCCGACCCCTGCGCCGACATTGCCGCGGGCAGCGCCGCCGGCTCCGGTGGCCCCCGCGCCTGCGGCGTCCGCTCCGCCCACGCCTCGCCCGCGCCCCGGTCGTATGGAAGAACCGTCCCCTCTCGATTTCAGCATCGAGCTCGAGCTCCCTCCGTCGATGAATCCGTCGGCACCGGGCACAAAAAAAGAATGAAATTCCAGGGGTTCAAGCCGTCCATCCTGGCGCTGGGGTTGCTCGCCTGCTCCGCGGATGAGCCGGCCCCCGCCGCGACGAATCCCGGGGCCAGCTTCGAGGCTCCAGGGGTGTTTCCGGTGGGCCACGAGCGGGTGGTGCTGCAGGACGTGGCGCGGGGGCGATCCTTCGGGGTGCAGCTCTGGTACCCGGCCGCGGAAGAGGCGCGGGGCGCCGCCGAGCAGGGGGTGCCGGTGGAAGAGTTGCTGGAGGAGGGGGCTCGCAAGGAAGAGTTTCGAGGGCTCCTCGCGCAGGCCCCAGAGCGCTGTACCTCCCGGCGCACGCGCTCGGCGGCCGGGGCGAAGCCGGCGGAGGGGTCGTTCCCGGTGGTGGTCTTCTCGCATTGCTCGGGGTGCCTGCGTTTCTCGTCGTTCACCGTCGCCGAGCGGCTGGCCAGCCATGGCTTCGCGGTGGTCGCGCCGGACCACGAAGGCGGTACGCTGTTCGACGCCCGCGCCGGCGCCCTTGCGCCGCTCAACGGGGAGTTTCTCGGGGTGCGCGCCGATGACCTGCGGTTCACGCTGGACACGCTGCTGGACGGCGCCAGCGAGGCGTTGCCTGCGCCGCTCCGGGGTCGCCTTGACGGGAGCAAGGTCGGGGTCCTGGGGCATAGCTACGGGGCCGCGACCGCGGGCAAGGTGCTGCAGGAAGACGGGCGGTTCCTGGCGGGGTTTGCCATGGCCGCGCCCCCCGCCTCGATCGGCGATGTGCAGATGAAGAACATCGCCGAGCCGCTGTTCCTGCTGGTGGCCCAGGAGGATAACAGCATCAAGACCCTGGGAAACCTGCTGATCGAGGACAATTTCAACGCCGCGGTGGGCCCCGCGTGGCTCGCCGAGGTGAAGGACGCCGGGCACTGGTCGTTCTCCGATCTGTGCGCGATCGAGCCGTCGTTCCAGCCCGGGTGCGGCCCGGGGAAGCGGCAATCCGACGGGAGCGATTTCACGTACCTCGACATCGATCAGGGGCGCTCCATCGCGGCGAGCTACGCGACGGCCTTCTTCTCGTGGACGCTCCGGGGAGACGAGCAGGCGCGAGGGTTCATCGAGGCGGGGGCGCCGTCGGCGGTGGTGCAGGTGCGTCGGCGGTGAAGATGCAGGTCAATGGCTCGTGGCTACGAGCCCCGGGGGCCGCTAGAGTGCGCTTTCCCATGACTCCACTTTGTACGTTCGCTTCCAATCAACGCATCTCGCTGGCCTGGGCCGGCGGTACTGCTTTCCTGACCGCAGAGCGTGATCTGCAAAGGCTCGAGGGCGATCGTTTCCGGCCGCTTACCCGGTTCTCCGATCGTGTCCATCAGATGCAGGCCTCCGCGGACGGGGGATTTCTCGGGGTTGGTTGCGGACGCGTCGGGTACATCACGGATCTTGATGGCCAGGTGACGGCGACGATCGACGCCGCGGCCTGCAAGGCGGGCGTCGACGCGGTGATCCCTCTCGATGGTGCCCGCGCGCTGGTGCACCTCTCGGGCAATGGGCTTGGGCTGTGGAGCCCGGAAGGTTTCCGTTCGTTCGAGCAGAAGGCCCGTCATAGCAGCGCAAACGAGGGGCTCTCGCCGGACCATCGCTGGGCGGTCGCGATCGGGGCCGAGGCCATGACTCGCATCTTCGATGTGGTCTCAGGCAAGCAGATCAAGACCCTCAACGAGGGGTGCGACGGTAGTTGCTCCGTCGTTTTCTCCGCGGATGGGGCGCTGCTGGCTCACGGCCGACGGAAGGGGGGCAACGCGGTTGTCGTGCGCTCCGTGGGGAAAAAGTGGAACGAAGTGCAGACGATCCCGCTGCCTGCGTTCGACGGAGCCTCGGTGCGCGTGGGCCCCTCGCGCCTGGGCTTCTCGCCGGACGCGGCTCGCCTCTGGGTGGTCGAGCATGACATCGGTACCTCCGCTCGCTTGACCGTGTGGCAGCGCGAGTCTGGCACCCTGCTGCACGAGGTGCTGCTCCCTGGTGGAGCCTCCCACGAGTGGCCCTGGCGGGCCGCGGGTGACGGTCACACGATCGTGGTCGTGATGCACAGCGCGGATGGCTCGAACCTGCACCGTTTTGTCCTCCCGTAGTGGTCGGAGGACTCCCTCGGCTGGCCCCGGAGGATGCCTCTTGCCTCGCTGTGGAGGTCACCCTCGGTTCGAGGTGGTGGGCTCCCGCGCGGCCCGTTCGGTGCGAATCGGGTATACCGTGGTCGCTGGTGGGGCTTTGTCGGCGGTGAGCACTGGGTTTCGTCAGGGTCACCTTTGCGCTAGGGTCGTGGGTCGATGAATTCCTCGAACCTTGTGCGCTCTTTCGTGGCGCCTATTCTGTTCTCTCTCCTTGCCTTGGCCTGCGATTCCTCCGAGTCGAGCACCTCGGGGGCCGGTGGGTCGGGCGGTTCAGCTTCCGGGGCCGGTGGATCGAGCTCCGGGGCCGGTGGCAGCGATGCGGGCTCCGGCGGCTCAAGCTCGGGGGCCGGTGGGTCGGCGTCCGGGGCGGGCGGCTCGAGTTCCGGGGCCGGCGGAAGCGATGCGGGCGCGGGCGGGAGCGATCCGGCGGGTGCAGGCGGGTCGGATCCCGCAGGGGCAGGCGGGTCGGATCCCGCAGGGGCCGGCGGGAGCGATCCGGCGGGTGCGGGCGGGAGCGATCCGGCGGGTGCGGGCGGGTCGGCGGGCTCCGGTGGGGACGGGCCGACGTGCTCGGGTGGGGCCGCGCAAGGGGGCGGCGGTTTCGCGGGCGACACGGCGGATTGCGCGGCGATCGGGTCCTTCGATTGCTTCAGCAACTACGATTGTTGCGAGACGGATCGCTGCGAGACGATCGTGAACGAGGCGGTGATCTGCTGCGTGAAGGGGGCGCGGGGGAAGGGCAAGGCGGGGGATCCGTGCACGGGCGAAGCAGACTGCCTCAGCTCGCTGTGCATCGACGACGAGATCGCCGGCAAGGTGTGCTCGGATCGGTGCGAGAGCGCCGATGATTGCCCGGTGGGGCTGAAGAATTGCACCCAGTTCCCCTTCGTGGACACGGACCTGAAGTTCTGCACGCCCTCCACGCCGGAATTAGCTGATTTCGTTCCGGGAGAACCGGTGCTCGCCGGCCCCCCTCTCTGGAGGAAAGAGGGGGGCTTAGCGAGGTGGGTTCACCGACCGCGCGCCTCGAAATAAGGGTCGCTGACGCTGAAGCCGATGAGGTCCCGGGCCTCGGCGTTGCGTCCGATCCATTTCATGCGGTCGGGGTTGGTGGAGGGGGCGCCAGCGGCCTGACCGGCGGCCCAGGCGATGGCGTCGAGGGCGGTGGCGAGGTTGCCGGTGACGAGGAGAGCGCAGCGGGAGCCCCAGGCGTTGGTCATGGTCTGGAGGGTGCTGGCGCGGTTGCCGATGGACGAGGTGATCTCGCCGGCGAGGGCGGCGAGGTCCGGGGGGATGGCGGCGGGGGCGTTCTTCTGGAGCCTGCTCTTGAAGTCCTTGAGCTTGTTGGCGTCGACGCCCTGGGGGGCCCAGCTGGGAGAGAAGGTCTGGAGGAAGGCCGCGGTCATGGGCCAGAGGTCGATGGGCGCGGTGCGGCAGAAGACGGCGGTGCCGGTCTGGATGCACTTGAGGGCGCGGAGGACGAGGAAGGTGCGGACCTCCTCGTTCTGCTCGGCCAGCAAGGGGGCGGCGAGGATCAGGGTAGGGGGAGAGATCGACGCGGGGAGGCAGGCCGAGGGGACCGTGGGGGCCGTGAGGAGCTGGAGGTCCGGGAGCCCGAAGGCGGAGGCGAGCTGCTGGATCCGATCCGCGACAGGTTGCGCGGAGGGAGGCAGGGGGGTCGCTCGCAGCGCCTTGGGATCGACCACGACCGCGCCGTCGAGGAGCTCGGCGGAGCGCTGGAGCAAGGTGCGGAACGGGGCGGAGAAGAGCTCCGGCGCGATGTGCTCGTCGAGGTCATGGCGGGCGCCGCGGAGGCCGATGCCCTCGACCTCGCAGAGCTTTCCGTCGAGGGCGGCCACGGTGCCGTTGGCGACGGAGGCCGCCTCTTCGTTGCCGCGGAGCTCGAAGACCGTGGCCAGGTTGGCGAAGAAGTGGAGCTCGAAGCGCCCGGTGGAGAGGGCGCGGCGGGCGTCCGCGGCGGTGCGATCGAGGAGGAGGTTGGCGGCCTGGGCGTGGTCGTGGCGGAGGTGGAACTCGGCGAGGGCCCGGAGGACGCGGGTTTCCTGGGGGAATTCCTTGCGCAGGCCGTCGAGGATCTGCTCGGCCTTCTTGGTATCCTGGAGGGCCTGTTCGTGGATCTGGGCGAGCTCGATGGTGCGCTGGCGCTTGTCGGCGGGGTTGCCGGCGGCAGCGGCGAGGAGCTCGTTCTGGATCTCGAGGGCCCGGGCCGCGTTGCCCTGGGACGTGTGGTGCTGCACCAGGCGCTCGCGGACCGGGGTGTTCTCCGGATCGCGCTTGAGCACCTCGCCGTAGGCCACCTCGGCGCGCTCCGGGTTGGGCAGGTGGAGCCGGTAGATATCGCCCAGGCGCAGGTAAAGCTCGGCCTGCTCGGCGGGGGCGGGGAGCAGGCGTCCCAGGCGCAGGAGGGCCTGCTCGGCGCTCTCCCAGTCCTCCTCGGCCATGCAGAGGTCGACGAAGGCGCGCAGCGCCTCGACGTGGTCGGGGCTGCTGTCGAGGGCCGCGGCGAGGGCCTGCTTGGCGGCCTGGCGGTCGCCCATCTCGGTGAGGGCGCGGCCGAGGGCGACCTCGAGCTCGATGCGACGCTCGGGAGATTCCTCGGTTTCGAGGCGGCGCTGGAGGAGCGCGGCGAGCTTGGCGCCCTCGCGGCGCTCGGTGAGCAGGGCGCGGAGGCGCTCGAAGGTGTCGCCCTGGTTGATGTCGCAGGCGGCAGCGGCTTCGAGGGCCTCGACGCCCTGGTCCTTGTGGTCGGTCCTGTCGAGCCACAGGAGGGCCGCGCGGTACCAGAGCGGGGCCTGGTGCGCGGCGAGCTGGTGGGCGCGGGCGGCGGCGGCGAGGGTCGCGGCGGCCTCGGCGGGGTCGCCGTGGGCTTCGAGCAGATCCGCGAGCTGGGTGAGGGCGGTCAGGTGCCCGGGGACCAGCTCGAGGGCCGCCCGTAGCTGGGCGATCGCCGCGGCATGGTCGCCCGCCTTCTGCGTGGCGGTGGCCGCCTGGAGCAGCAAGGCCGCGCGCTCGCCCCGGTGGGTGGTGCGGGCGAGGAGCGCGTCGGTGACCCGGCGCTGCAGCTCGGCGTTGCCCGAGGCCCGGGCGTGGGCCTGGGCCTGGCGCAGGGCCCAGATGGCGGTGGGGGCCGCCCGGAAGGCGAGGTCCGCGAGGTCGCGGGTGGTCTCCCAGGGGGAATGGCGCAGGCGCAGCCGGGCCGCGACCTGGGCGTGGGCCGCGGCCTCGCCGCCCTGGAGCGCCTCGGCGATGGAGGCGTGGAGCCCTTCCAGCTCGTCGTCGCGTCCCTCGGAGGTGTAGCGATGTTCGAGGTAACGGAGGCTGGGGAGCCACCCCGGGAAGCGCTCGAGGAGCGCCTGGTGCCAGGGCAGGGCAGCAGAGGGGTCGCGGCGCCCGTGCTCGTCGAGATCCGCGAGGCGCTGGTAGGCCTCCCGTTCGGCGGCGGGAGAGGGCGGATTTTTTGCCAGGGCGATGAGCTCTTCCGCGAGGCGCGTCGCGCCAGGGCCGGCGGCGTCGCAGCGATCCCGCAGCAAGCGCGAGAGGGCGCTGCCGCCGGTCTCGGAGGCGAGCTGCGCGAGGCGCGCGGCGGCGGGGAGATCGCGCGCCAGCTCCAGCTCGAGGGCCGCGCGAGAGGCCTGCAGAGCGCTGGCCGGGGGCGCCGCGTGGGGAGCGCGGGCCGCGCGCCACGAGGGATCGGTGCGGCCCGGGGCGATCTGCTCGGAGAGCTCCCGGAGCGCGATGTCGCTCTCGCATGCCTGGAGGGCCTCCTGCAGGCGCTCGGCGGCCTGTTCGGGGCTGGACTCCTGGATCGTGAGGGCTTCCCGGAGCAGGTCTCCGGGGCTCCGCTCGAGCTCGAGGCGCGCCCGGAGCCAGGAGAGGGCGGCCTCCGCATCGCCGGCGCGCCGGGCCGCTTCGAGGCCGAGGGTCGCCGGGATCGGGAAGTCGGGCGCCGTCTCGTGGGCGAGGCGCAGCAGCGGTCCGTGGGAGTCGGAGCTCGTCCCCTGGCGCACCGCGGCCTCGAGGAGCAGCAGCGAACGCCGGGAGGTGTCCTCGGTGTCCGCGGCGAGCTGATCGAGGAGCGCCGGGGCCCGGTCGGGGGCGATGGCCGCCATGATGCGGCTCGTTGCCTCGTGGAGCGAGTCGGTCTCGCGGGCGTTTTCCAGCTCCTGGAGGGCCTGGGGGGTCGCCTCCCCGAGGGCGTAGGCGAGTGCAGCGGCGATGGCGCGATCCCGGTGCTGCTCCACGGGTGCATCTTGACCCATGGGCCAGGAGGCGAGGGCGGCGGCGACCCGGTCGTGGCGCCCGGAGGCGAGGGAGGAGTCGAGCTGGAGGAGCTGGGTGATGGGCTCGTCCGGGGTCTGGGCGGCGGCCTGCTGGATGGCGGCGCTGGCCTCGTCGGGAGAGCGAGCGAGGCTGCGGCCAAGGGCGGAGGCGGCTTGCTGGGCGGGGGAGCCGACCTCGATGGGGGAGGCGCCGAGGGCCGACGCGAGGGCGGAGGCGAGCGGGCGCGAGGGGGTCGAGGCGAGGGCCTCGAGGTCGGAGGCGAGGGAGTCGGCATCGGCGCCGAGGAGGGCCCTGGCGGCGGCGCGTTCGGCGGGGGAGAAGGCCTCGCTGGAGGAGAGGGTCTCGGTGGCCCTGGCGGCGTCGCCGGCCTCGAAGGACCAGCCGGCGAGGCGGCGCTGGATGGCTTCTTCCTGGCCTGCCATGGAGGAAGCCCAGGCGAGGGCGCGGTCGCGGGTGGCGGCCTGGGGCGCGGCGAGGTTGGCGGCGAGCCAGCGTGCGGCGCGACCGACGCCGTCGTCACCCTGGACGCGGGCGAGGGTCTCGGCGGCGGCATCGCGGTCTCCGCGGGCGAGGGCGTCGCGGATGCGGGGCAGGGCCTCGGCGGCGGAGGCGGGGGCGGCTTCCTTGTCGTAGGAGCCGCGGAGAGCGCCGAGGTAGCGAGCGGTGGCGACGAGGGGAGCGAGGGCCGGGTCTTCAGGCCAGCGGTAGCGCGAGGTGCGGGCCCCCTTGCCCAGCTCGCTGGCCACCTGGAGCAGGTGGGGTCGAGGATCGGAGGGCATGAGCCGCGCGGCCTGCTCGAGGCGCTTGGCGGCGGCCTCGTGATCGCGGGACACATGGCGAGCGATCTCGGCGCCGAGGAGGGCTGCGTGGGCGCGTCCGGCGGCGGTGCCGGCGGTCCTGGCCTCGATGTCGAGGGCCGGGAGCAGGCCCTCGAAGCCGCGCTCGCGGACCAGCCTGGAGCGCACCTGGCGGTGGGCCATGAAGAGGGAAGGGGCGAGGTCCCTGGCCTCTTCCGCGAGGGCCTGGGAGCGCTCTTCCTCGCCGGTCATGGCGAGGATCTCGCTGACCACGAGCAGCGCCCGTGCGCGAGCCGTCTTGTCTTCGAGCACACGGGCTTCGGCCTCCATCCAGGCGGCGCGATCGGCCCATTCCTGGAGCCCGTCGACCTCGGCCAGGAAGGCCACCGCGTCCCGTTCGTCAGGGAGCGAGACGGAGGGAGCGAGGGCCGGCAGCGCGTTCTTTCCGAGGGAGAGGGGGCCTTCTTCGACGCTGAGGGGGGCAGGCTCCTCGGCGATCTCGATGATGGCTTCCCGGGGGGGCTCGGGTCGGGCCGGGATGGCGCGCGGAGGGGCCTTGGCCGCAGGGCGGCTCGGTGCGGCCCGGGGAGGGGCCGGCGCGGCCGGAGGGGCCGCCGCAGCCGGAGGGGCCGCCGGGGAAGGCGCCGCGATGGGGGCCACCGCCGGGGCCGCGGGGGTCGGGTCGCTGGCGGGCACCGCCGGGGTCGGCGGTGCTGCAGGGGGAGGCGGGACCCGCGCCGGGGGCTTGGTGCCCAGGATCTCGGCCCGGATCGCCGCTGCGTCGAGGTCGAGGGGCAGGATCTGACCGATGCGGGTGGGCTCGTCCTGTTCGACCTGGAGCGTGGGCTGCTCCTGCCGGGGCGGCGGGGGCGCGAAGGGATCGGGGATCTCCTCGATGCTGTCCAGGTCGACTTCGACACCGGCCGGTTCTTCCGGGACGGGGGTGACGCGGTCATGGGCGCTGGCCTCGGCGGCGAGGAGCGCGGGGACGGAGGTCATGATGCTGCCGTCGTCGAGGACGGGGGAGGGGCGTGCGGGGCCGAGGTCGAGGGGGATCTCGGGGCGCCGGGAGCTGTCGGCGGCCTTGCCGAAGAGCTGACCGAGGCCCCCGCCTCCGCGGGAGGCTTCCTCGATGAGGTCGCGGCTGATGACGCCGACGACGGTACGCTCCTCTTCTTCCTCGGGGTCGGGCTGGTAGTAGGAGGGGAGCGCCGGAGGCTGGGGTGGTTTGTAGAGGGGAGCGCCGCGGGCGGAGAGCGGCGGGGGCTCTTCCTGGGGCTTCGCGGAGCCAGGGATCGGGGTTTTCTCGGCGGGCTCCTTCTTCTGCTCGAGGTCGGAGAGGAGAGACTCCCAGTCCGGAGTGCCGAGGTCACCAGGGAATTTTCCACGAGGATCAGGCATGGTCAGCGCGCTCCCATCCCGAGGCGGTTGCGAAGTTCGAGGAACTGCGGAGAGAGGACAAAGCGCAGGAGGCGCTCGGCCCGTTCGTTGTTGGAGATCTGCCGTCGCAGGTCGTTGCGAGGCGAACTGAGGACGTCGGCGAGGACGATGGATACGTCCCCGCAAGCGATGGCGGCCATGCGGTCGAGGCTACGCTGGGAGGCCTTGGCCCAGGCGCGCACGTCGAGGTTGGAGGCGACGACGGGCTGGCAGAGCTCGGGGAGGAGCTTGCGGACCTTGCGGCTGATGGCCTTGTCGAGCTGGCGCTGCACGTCGCCGAGGATGGCGAAGGGAGGAGATTCGAGGCGCAAGCCGGCGAGGTTGCAGGCGGCAACGACGATGCTGGCGATGGTGGCCTCGTCGCGGGTGCGGACGACGGTGGTACCGCGCTTGAGGGCGAAGACCTCGCGGGCGATGGCCTGGCGAGCCTCGGGGGTGAGGGGGCTCTTGACGTTGGGACCGACGACGAGGGAGGGGATCTCGCCGCCGACGCCCTGGATCCCGAGGGGGTCGCGGCCGCCGACGTAGAGCTCGAATTCCCCGAGCCCCATGGCGCCAACCCACGCGGCGATGTCGTTGCGCAGGGGGAGCCCGCTGCGGGCGTCCACCCGCTCCTTGCGGCCCACGTTGAGGGCGTCCTTGCTGGGGCCGAGGGCCTCGGCGATGGTCTCTCCGAGGGCCTCCAGCAGGCGGGTGACGGGGCCAGCGTCGCCCGGGTCCCCGAGGGCCGCGAGGACCTGGGCATCGATCGTGATCTGCGGGACGCGGGCGGCGCGGGCGTCGAGCTCGGTGAGCTGCTCCAGGATGGCGCCGGTGCCGCGGCCGAGGGCGACGAGGGCGCCGAGGCTGGCCTGGACCAGACCCCGGTCGTTCAGGCCCCCGGCGACCTCGCCGAGGAGCGCCACCGCGTCCGGATCCAGGGCCCCGCGCTGGAGCTGGTGGACCAGCGTCGAGCGGCCGGTGCCGAGGGCGTGCTCCTTGAGGGAGGAGCCAAAGTCGGTCGAGAGGACCAGGCGGAGGGCCTCCGGGTGCGCGGGGGATTCTTCCAGCAGGCGGACCACGGCGCGCTTGGCCTCCTTGGGGGTCTGCACCTTGTCGCGCCAGATGGCCATCGCGAGCCGCGCGGCCTCGATCCGCCCCTCGGCGTTCTCGCGCTCCAGCATCAGCGCCTCGAACATCGAGGTGGCCTCGGACCAGCTCTCGCCGCGGGTCGCGAGGACCGCGAGGCGCTCCCGTAGCGGCATGTTCAGCAGGCCCTCCTTGTTCAGGCGGGAGAGCACCTGGATGGCCTTCGGGATGTCGTTGAGCCGCTTCTCGTAGATCGTCACCGCCTGGATCGCCGCCTGCTGGCGCTGGAGCCCCGGGGCGGTGGGGTTGGCGGACATCCGGGCGAAGGAGCCGGCGGCCTCCTCCCAGTTGTTCTGCTTCATGTAAATGTCGCCATAAAGCACCTGGGCGCCCAGGTTGTCGGGCTCGAACATCACCACGCTCGAGAGGGCTTCGAGGGCGTCGTCGAGCTGGCCTCGCTTGTGGAACACGCGGGCTTGCTCCCAGTACAGCTTGACGATCTCGGTCTCGTCCTCGGTGACCGTCAGGCGGCGCTGGGCCAGATCGAGCAGCAGATCGTCCTGCTTGCGATCGCGGACCCGGCGGAAGAGCCGGTCAAACGACACGAAGCGCCGCGGATCCTGGGCGAAGGCGGCGCCGAGGGCCTGCTCCCCCTCGGCCTCCCGGTGCAGCTGATCGAGCAGCAGCAGGCCCCCTTCCTCGAAGAGCGCCGCGGAGCGCACCGGATCGGAGACCAGATCCGCCAGCTTGATCGTCGCGTTCGCACGGATATCGTTGTCTCCGATCTGCAACGCCGCGGTCCGGAGGCCCTCCAGGGAGCAGAAGTCATCCGGGCGGCGCTCCAGCACCTCCTGGAAGGCCTTGAGCGCGTCCTGCGCGTTCCCGGCGGCCAGATCGGACCAGCCCGCCAGCGCGCGTGCGTCCACGGAGGCGGCCTCCCCCAGGGAGCCCCCCACGCTCTTCAAGGCCGCGCTCCGGCGCCGCGGATCGCTGCCCGCCGGGGCCAGCTCCAGGTTGAGTACCTGGGCCGCCGGCTCGGTCGAGGGCAGCAGCTCGGGGAGCAGGCCCCCGGTGCTCAGCCACTGGAGCGTGGTGGCCGCCGCCTCCTCGGCGACCCGGGCCGGACCCTCCAGGTGCCGCGCCAGCAGCCGGTGCGCGGCGATCTCGGCCTCCATGTCCTCGGCCGCCATCGCCGCGGCCAGCCACTCGAAGCCCGCCGGCAGCGAGGGATCCACCTCGGCCCAGATCGCCGCCTGCCGCGCGTAATCCGGCTGGCTCTGGTCCACGTCGCGTGCAAGACGCACCCGCTCCACTGCCGACAGCGTCGCCCCTTCGTCGCCCTCCATCGCCAGCAGCGACAGGGTCTGATCGAGCTGGCCCCGCTCGGCCTGCACCGCTGGCCAGGCGATGCGCGCCATCGCCGCCGCCAGCCGGGTGATCCCTTGCCCCTCGGCCTCCACGGCCTCCAGCGCCGCCCGGGCGTCGTCCTGCTCGCCAGCCGCGAGCTCGAGTCCAAAACGCTCCAGCGCCGCCGCGGGCCGCTCCTCCTCGCTGGCCATCTCCAGCACCCGCCGTCGCTCGGCCAGATCGTCCGGTGCCACCCCCCGCACCGCCCACGCCAGCAGCGGCGCCGCCAGCTCCGGTGCGCGACCGTGGGCCGCTCGCAGCGGCTCCAGCGCCCGGGCCCGCTGCCCTGCCTTCCAGAACAGCAGCGCCGACTCGAGCGCCAGCGCCACCGGCAGCTCATCCCCTTCGGAGGCCGCCGCCGCGGTCTCCAGCACCCGGGCCGCGCCTTCCAGGTCTCCCTGGTGTCGCTTTATACCCGCAAGGAACCTTGCGGCCACGGTGTCCCCGGCGTCCGCTTCGAGGAGGGCTTCGAGGCGCCGGTGGGTCTCGGCGGCGTCGCCGCGCTGGTGAGCGCGGAGGACCGCCGCGAGGGCGAGGCCCCGGAGGACCGCGGGGGGTTGATCGATCTGGGCGAGGGCGTCGAGGGCCTCCGGGGTCTGGAGGGAGGAGGGGGTCTCGGCGAGGAGAGGGCGGAGGTAAGCCGCGAGGGTGCGCCCCAGCCAGGCGCCGCCGGGGGCGCGGGTGAGGGCGTCGAGAGCGAGGTGGAGCCCCTCGGCGTCGTTGCGGAGGGCGCGGAGGGCGGCGAGCTCGGTCCAGACGCTGGCTTGCTCGACCTCGGAGGCTCCGGCCTGGAGCATGCGCCGGGAGGATTCATCGTACCAGGCGGTGTCGCCGGAGAGCGAGGCGAGCAGCCGTGCATAGCGCGCGATGAGCTGGGGAGGGGCGCCGAGGGAGCCGGCGAGGGAGAGGGCGGTCTTGGCGGCGGCGGTGTCCTTGGCCTCGATGGCCCATTCCCAGGCGGCGCGGAGGTAGACGCGGGCCTTGGCGCTGTCGTCGGAGAGCTGCTCCGCGGCCAGCTCGAGGGTGCTCGCGAGGATCGCGCCGTCGCCCTGGCCGCGGCGCCCGGTGAGGGCGTCGAGGAGCAGGGTGCGCGCCGCGACGCTGGAGGGATCCGCCTTGGACGCCTCGGTCAGCGCCTGAAGCGCAGCATCGTGCTCGCCTTGCGCCTGTGCAGCCCGCGCCACCCGCACCCAGAGGGCAGCCGCCTCGGGGCCTTCCTTGAGGGTCGCCAGCAGCAGCCGGGCCTCTTCCGCGCCGACCTGCAGGTCACCGGCGGCGTCGGCGAGGGCCAGCTTGGCGGCGCTCAGCTCGATGGCCCCCGGGGCCCTGGCGCGAGCGCGCTCCAGGAGCTTGAGGGCCCCCTGGATGTTGCCCTGGTGACGGCGCGCCTCCGCGGCGCGCAGCAGCAGGTCGGCCGCGTACTCGGCGCCCCGCAGGTGCTCCGGCACGCCCTCCTGCTCGGGGCTGGCGCCTTCCTCGATGGCGCGCTCGATCAGCTCGGCCTGGGCCTCCAGGGCCTCGGCGAGGAGGTCATGGTTCTGGTGCTGGAGGGCGAGGCGCTCCAGCGTGAGCTGGGCGCGGAAGCGCCCCGGGCCGTCGAGGGCGGCGGCCTCGCGGCAGAGGGCCGCGGCGGCCTCCTGATCTTCCGCCGCGCTCAGCTCGGCGAGATCGAGGAGGAGCAGCGCCCGCCACAGGGGCGATTCTGCCCGGGCAGCGCGCTCCCGGAGGGCATCGCGGCGCAGGGGGACATCGCCATCCCTGGCGGCGAGGGCCTCGAGCTCGAGCCAGGCGACCAGCTCTTCCGGGGACTCGGCGGTCGCCTCCTGGAGCATGGCGCGCGCGGCGCCGGCGTCGCCCTGGTGATCGCGCAGGTGGGCTGCGAGCTCGACGCGGGCCCGGGCGATCTCGCGCGAGGTGCGGGCCTGGGCCTCGGGGGAGTCTTCCTCCTCGCTGTACTTGGCCAGCTCCTCCAGGAGCCTCCCCAGGTTCTTGTACGTCCCCCGGCGGCGGAAGACGGCGATGAGGGCCTCCAGGGGTTCACGGAAGCCGGGCCAGCTGTTGTAGCTCTCCTTGTAGCAGCGGGCGGCCCCCGGGTCGTCGCCCAGGCGCTCGAGGACCTGGCCCAGATCGTGGAGGTACATCGCGCGGAGTTCGCCGTTCTCGACGCCCTCCAGCTCGCCTTGGAGGCGCGCGGCGACCGCAGAAAGCGCCTCTTGTTCAGGGGAGAGGGTGGTGCTGGCTTCGGGGGGAGGTGATGTCGTCATGCTCGCTCGCACAGGCCGGTGCCCTCCTTGCCATACCTCAATTGCGCTGTCGCGGGCAGACCTCTGGCCGCCCCGCTTCGGTCCTGCTACCCCCGCCCCTCCACTTTCCCATGAGCCACCGCGCCCCGCCCCCCAGCTTTCCCGTCGCTCTGCGCCTGGATCCGGGCCTCCTGCCCGAGGACCCGGAGCCCGCCGAGCACCGGCTTCTCCTGCTCCCGGAGCGCTCTCGCCGGGCGCTCCTGGCGGGCCTGACCTCATCCTCCCCCTTCCATGTCTACATCGCCGCCTCCCCGGAGCTGGCCTTCGAGCGGGACCTGGAGGCCATCCTGGACGCCCTGGTCCCGGCCGGCCCGGCCGTCGACCTCCTGGTCGCCCCCAGCGGCGCTGACCCCTCCGAGCCCTTGATCCTCGAGCTCCCGGCCGGCAAGGGGGGGGCCCTGCGGGAGGGCGTCGAGGGGGCCCTGCGCTCCCTTGCCCGGCGGCTGGCGCGCCTCCTCCAGAGCGAGGGGGTCCGGGCCGCCGATCGAACCCTCAACCGCTCCCTTGATACCCGCTCCCGCGAGGCCATCTCTTCCCTCGAATCCCGGGCCAAGGGCCTCGGGTTCGGCGTCCGGGCCGCGAACGGTGTCCTGCGGACCTTCCCCATCCTCCACGGGAAACCCCTGTCCAACGAGCAGCTCTCGGCCCTCGACGAGCTGACCCGCAAGGAGCTCAACCAGGCCGAGGAGCGCCTGTCCGAGGCCGTGGACGCGGTGGCCATCCAGCTCACCTCGCTGGCCGAAGAGACCGATGAGGCCCGCGACGACGCGATCCAGAAGGCCGCTGAAGAGCTGATCTCCACCGAGCTTCGCCCCCTCCGCGAGTCCTTCGCGTCGACGCCGGTGGCCGCCGAGTTCCTTGAAGCCCTTGAAGAAGACCTGCGCTCGGGGTGGCGCGATCTGCTCGAACCGGGGCACCCGCTCCGACCCTCCGAGCAGGGGGCGCCCGGGCGTCGCTTTGGCCTCCACCCGCTCCTGCTCTCCTCCCCGGACGGCCCCGCTCCCCTGGAATTGCACCTTTCCCCCACCCCCCGCGAGATCTTCGGCCACATCGCCACCCGCTCCCACCGGGGCACCCTCGTCGCTGATTTCACCTCGCTCCGGCCCGGCGCCCTGGTCCGGTGTGCCCGCGGCGTCCTGGTGCTCCGCTCCCTCGATCTGCTGCGCCAGCCCGAGCTCTGGGTGCGCCTCCGCCGCGTGCTCCTCTCGGGCCTCGTCGATCTGGAAGGCCCCGAGGGCTGCCCTGTCCTCCCCCGCTCTGTCCCCGTCGAGCCCCGCGTCCTCCTGCTGGGCCCCGAGGAAATTCACGCCGAGCTCACCCACGGCGACCCCGATTTTGTCTCCCTGTTTCCGATCAAGGTCGAAATTGACTCTGCCGTCGACCGCACCGACGAGGCCCTCCGGCACCTGGACGCGCACCTGGTCCACCTGGGCCAGCGCCAGGGCTGGCTGCCCCTCGATCGCAGCGCCCGCGCCCGCCTCCTGGATCTGGCCACCCGCCTCGCCGAGGATCGGCAAAAACTCTCCCTCGCCCTCCTCCCCATCGAGGAGACCGCCTCCCTCGCCAGCGACGCCGTCCGCCGCGCTGGCCGCGACTGCCTCTCCGCTGCCGACATCGACGACGCCTGGAACGACCGCCGCCAGCGCCGCGCGGGCCCTGCGCTCCAGGCCCTCCGTCAGGTCACCGAGGGCCTTGTCCTCATCGAGACCGATGGACGTCGCACCGGCGTCGTCAACGGCCTCGCCGTCTTCTCCTCCGTTGACCTGAGCTTCGGCCAGCCCATGCGCCTCACCGCGGTCGTCGCCCCGGGCACCGAGGGGGTCGTCGACGTCGAGCGCGAGGCCCACCTCGGCGGCGACATCCATACCAAGGGCGTCGCGATCCTCCGCGGCCTCCTCTCCCTGCTCTTCGGCCAGGAGCGCCCCCTGAGCCTCCGCGCCCAGATCACCTTCGAGCAGAGCTACGGCGAGATCGACGGCGACAGCGCCAGCTCCGCCGAGTTCTTCGCCATCCTCAGCGCCCTCGCCGACGTCCCCGTCGACCAGAGCCTCGCCGTCACCGGCGCCATCAGCCAGCTCGGCGAGGTCCAGGCCATCGGCGGCGTCTGCGAGAAGATCGAGGGCTTCTACGACCTCTGCGCCGCCCGCGGCCTCACCGGGCGCCAGGGCGTCCTCATCCCGGCCTCCAACCTGCGCCACCTGGTCCTGCGCGACGACATCGCCCAGGCCATCGAGGAAGGGAAGTTCCATATTCATCCCATCTCCGACGTCCGCCAGGGCATCGAGCTCCTCGCCGGGATCCCCGCCGGAGAGCGCGACGCCAGCGGCAAGTTCCCCGCCTCCAGCGTCTTTGGCCGCGTCGAGCGTCGCCTGATCGAGCTGGCCGAGCGCCTCCGCTCCGTCGACCCCAACGCCGCCGACCCCCTGGGCCCCGAGCCCGACGGGCCCTCCGCCGACGACATGCCCCTCCGCTCCCGCGGGTGACCCCTCGCCAGCCTCGGGCGCCAGCAGCCCGGGGCGCGTCGAACGTTGCCATGCCTGAGGAAACGGCTAGCTTTCTGGGCATGTACGCTGTCGACTCGGAAGCGGGCCCCCGGTGGCTTGCCCTTCTCAAGCAACACCCCGGCGTAGATGCTGCCTGGGTCGTCGATGTTCAGCCATCCTTGAGGGTTGCCCACGACGGAAGCACGGAGGTGCTCACCATGGTGGTGCTGCAAGACCGTGTGCTGCAAGAACCCCCCGAAAAGAGGGAGCGACTGCTATCCGAACTCGAACGACACTTGAGGAGGATCATCCAGCAACACCCCTTTCTCTTCGAGGGGTGGCCTCTCGTGGGGTTCATGACCGAGAGCGACGTTCTTGCTCACGCTGCCAGAGGATAAAAACAGGTGAATTACGCGCAAGAATTGCTCGATCTGGCCATGCGCCAGCGGCTCGACGGCCCTGAGGCGGAACGCCGCCGCTGCGTATCCACAGCCTACTATGCCGTCTTTCATCGATTGATCGAGATCATGCTCGATCGATTTTCTCCCCCCGGAAACATCCATATTCAAAACATGTTTCGCCGGGTTCCAGCGCACACCAACCTCAAAGAGATCTGCCACTCCCTCGCCGAGTTCAACGACCCGAGCCACAGAAAACCCTCAAAAATTCCAGATTCTTGGAAGGGCGCAGGGTACGTGGCACCAGACGTTGCCCCGGAAATAAAGGAGTTTGCTACCCTCGTTCTTGAGCTCCATAAATGGCGTGAAATCGCCGACTATGATCTGAAATCACCGCTTTCAGGAATTGAAGTTGAACGCATCAGGAACAATGCGAGTCGCATCTTTTCGATGATCGAAGGCGGCCTGCTGGAGCCTCAATGGTCCCTGTTTCTTGCTTCCTTTTTGATGAAGGAGCGCCGCTGACGTGACCTGGAGCGACTGGCTTGACCGTACGTCTGAAGCAAAGGAAAATTTTGAAAAGATAATTAAAAATTCCGAAAAGCTCCGGGATTACCAAAAGGAAACGATATTTCAGCTCCGGGATTTCTGGTTGCACTCAAGGCAAGGTCGAATCCTTGTGGCTTTGCCTACCGGAGCTGGAAAGACAAGAATTGCTGCTCAGGTGGTCAAACTCGAGCAGAATGCTGAACGTACAGTCCTGTGGCTCGTGCATCGTAAGGAACTTTTTGACCAAACAATCA
>JALOQB010000325.1 GCA_025453595.1 Polyangiaceae bacterium | reverse complement strand
CCCCGAGGACCCTGCCGATCAGGGACGCTGGGACCTCCTGTTCGTTCATGGATGGTTTGAATCTATCCGAGGCAGAGATGGTTTGCCCAGCAACCTTGTCCCTCCGAGGAAGGGCGGTAATTCCTTGAACCCGAGCTCCTTCATGCGCCCCTGCAGGCCCCGCACGGAGAGCTTCAGCTCCCGGGAGGTCTGCTCCAGATCCCCCCCGTTGCGCCGGAGCGCCTCGCGGAGCTGCTCGTGGCCGATGTCTCGCGGGCGCACGATGCCCAGCTCCCGCATCCACCGGTCGAGCGTCGCGTAGGGGACCCCCAGGCCCCTGGCGGCCCGGGTCTGGTTGAATTGATGCTCCTCGAGGGCGCGCTCGATCTCCCCCCGTGGGGCCGGATCACGGCGGGTCGAGCGGGGGACCGCGAGGGGGGGCCGCGCCAGAGAAAGCGGCTCCCGCGTGGGCCAGAGCGGCAGGGTGGTGCCTTGCACCAGCGCCACGGCCAGCTCCGCGGCGAACTTGTCCAGCTCGCGCACGTTCCGCGGCCAGTCGTGCCCCAGCATCCAGAGAAAATGGCCCATCGGGATCGGCGGCGCGTGGATCGTCGCCCCCTGCCACAGCAGGCCCAGCGGCGTGTGCTCGCGCGCCAGCCCGAGCGTCCTGGCATGCTCCGCGGCGCGGCGCTCCATCAGCGTCGCGAACAGCAGCGGCAGATCGCAGGGGCGCTCCCGCAGCGGTGGCACCAGCACCTGGGGCGACTCGATGCGCCCGAAGAGATCCGCCCGGAAGGCGCCGCTCTCCACGTCCTCCCGCAGGTCCCGGTGCGTCGCCGCGACCACGCGCACGTCGAGGCTCTCCTCCTGCTGCGCGCCCAGGGGCCGCACCCTCCGCGTCTCGAGCACCCGGAGCAGCTTGGCCTGCGTGCTCTGGGGGAGCTCGCCGATCTCGTCCAGGAACAGCGTGCCCCCCGTCGCGGTCGCGAAGAGCCCTCGCTTGGCCTGCACGGCCCCCGAGAAGGCGCCCTTGCTGTGGCCGAAGAGCTCGCTCTCCAGCAGCGCCTCCGGCAACGCCGCGCAGTTGAGCGCCACGAAGGGGTTGCCCCGGCGACGGCTCGCCAGGTGGAGCGCCCGCGCGACCAGCTCCTTCCCTGTGCCGGTCTCCCCCTGGATCAGCACCGGATCGCTGAACTCCGCCACCGCCTGCACCCGCCGCCGCAGCAGCGCCATGGCGGGGCTTCGCCCTCGCATCTGGAACATCTCGTCGGGCTCGTCTGGCCCCACGTCCAGCCGCAGCAGCACCCGGTCTCCGATCGCCAGGTAACCCCCGGGGGGGACCAGGCCAGGAGCCACCCCCATCTCCTGGCCGTCCGCGTGAAAGAGCCGCAGCGGCCTCCGGGCCTCCGGGGTCGCCTCCACCTGGAATCGCCCCTGCTCGTGCTGCCACAGGATCCTCGCCTGGCGCCGGCTCAGGCATGGGTCCTGGAGCGACCTCGCTCGCCCCCCTCGCTCCATCGTGAACTGGGGCTCCTCGCGGCCAAGGAGCAGCCCCGCCGAGCCCAGCGTCCCGGGCGCTCCCAGCTCGAAGCGCTCCCCGATCCGCCCCAGGTCGCTGTGAAACGCGATCTCCAGGAAGACCATCTGCCGCGACGAGTCTGCCCGGGCCTGCAAGCTCTCCGGGATCGGATCCGCGGTGTCCTGGTTCGCCACGCCTGCCTCCTTCGACCGAGGGTACCTGCTCAACCGCCGCACCGGAACCCGCCGCCCCCCAGCCCCGACCCGCTCCGCCGATCCCCCGGGAGCCCAGGGAGCACCAACCCCGCTCTGCACGTCCTCATGACCGCCCTCTCTGCACGGAGCGAACCACCCCGCGCGCCGGTCAGCGATCCGGACAAAAAGGCCCCCTGGAGCCTCCCGCCCCGCAGGCGACGCTCCGTGGATGGCTCCATGGATGGATCCACCCTGGGCCTGCTCCTGGAGGGGAGCCTCCGAGGTCAGGGAGGTGGATGACCCCGGTGATCAGAGCGTCCAGTAGCCGGTGAGGTTCAGGCCGATGCAGACGGCGCCGAAGATGCAGCCGCTCTCGTCGCCGTTGCAGTACCCCGTCGCGCCGCTACTCAGCTCGACACGGTTCACCGGGCTGTACCCCCCCGTGTTCTCCCGCGATACGTACCCGACCAGCTCCGAGGTATCCTCGGGGCCCGTGCATCCAATCGGGGGCGAGCTGCAGGCCAGGTCGATGCTGGTGGTCGCGTAGCCAAGGGACGGGCAGATGCAGCGGAACACCGGGGCCATTCCCGTCGTGTCTTCCGGGTTCACCCACACGGCGAGGCCGGCCCAGTGCCCGTGGTTCTGCGGTACCGAGAGCGAGGGGTAGGCCTCCTGTGGCAGGGGGCTGCACCCTTGCTGCGAAAAGTTCGGTGCGCTCGTCAACAGGAGCGCGCGGCAGGCCGCGTCGCCGACCACGCCGTTGCAGTCGTAATCCCTCTGTACCTGGCATCGCTCGACCCTCGGCCCCACGGGCTCGACCAGCACCTGCCAGACCTGCTGGCCGGCCTTCTCCACGCATTCCCGCACCCCGGCGCGGCATTCCCCGACGCCGTCCTGGGCCGGATGTGCCTCGAATTCCTCGATCAACCCCGCGGGATCGCACGAACATCCGCCCTCGATCTGGTCGTCGGCGAGGCCATCGCAGTTCAAATCCATCGTCGAGGTGCAGTCCCGGGGCCTCGCCTGGACGTCGCCGGCGCAATCGCTCCAGACCCCGCCCGGCAAGCACACCTGGACCCCCGCCTGGCAGGCCCCCGCGAGCGCCACGGGCTCGTTGCAACGGCGCGTCATGAAGAGCGACGGATCCAGGGAGAGCGGGTCGCACTCGTCGTTGCAGGAGAGCCTGAGCCCGGTGGATGAATCGAAAAATACGCCGTTGTCCGCGGTGCCGTCGCAGTCTTCGTCGACGGCATCGCAGCGGGAAAGGAGCCGATCGGCTGGCGGTTCGAGCACCGTCGTCAGCGTCTGCCGGGCCGCCCCGGGCGGGGCCCACTGGAGCGAGATGGTGCCCTCCAGCTGGGAGTCAAACCACTCGACCTCGATCGGGATATCGTCCCCCTCGGGCAGCTGGATCGCCGCGCTGTTCTCCGTCTCTCCGTGGATGTTCCAGTCGTCGATGAGCAGCTGATCGTTGACCCGGATCCTCACCCCATCGTCCGATATTGTATAGAAAGTATATATACCCGCGGCACGGATGGAGAGGCGGCCGGTCCAGCGGGCGGCGAGGTCAAAGGGGAGGTCAGGGGCGAGGGCGCCGCGGGCAAGGCGGTAGTCGAGGGCGATGTCCGTGCGGGTTTTCTCGGGGAGTGGGGGGAGGACAGAGAGATCCGGGATCACGTCGTTCGTGACCGCGAAGAACTGGGCCTGGAGGCCCGGGGGGGCGAGGCCGGAGGGGAGCCTCGGGAGCGCCGGGCCATCCCAGGCGCCAGGGTGGATGGTCCCGTCGAGGTCATCGCAGTCGCCGCCAGGGAGCGCCAGGTCGAGGCTCCAGCTCCCGGGGCAAGGGTCCTTCTTGCCGAGGCAGTGGAAGAGGCTCTTGCCCGGGTTGTCGCAGCGACGGATCGGTGGGGAGGTGGCGTCCAGGAAACCGTCGCGATCGTGATCGGAGCGCCAGAGCGGCGCATCCACCGCGTCGTTGTCGAACAGCCCATCGCAGTCGTTGTCGAGGCCATCGCAGCGCTCGACCGAGGGAGGGACGAGGCCCTCGCAGGGGCCCCACTGGCCGGCCTCCGTGCAGCGCTGCAGCCCCTGCCGGCAGGACCCGAGGGGAGCGCCTCGGTCATCGAGGCGAGGCCAGGAGACGGCGTTGCCCTGGGCATCCAGATCGCAGGGGCGAGAGGTCGCAGGAGAGCAATCGAAGGCCTGCGCTTGCCCCGCGGTGCCCTCCGGAGGAAGGACGTCGACGGTGGAGGTGCAGGCGAGGAGCCACATCCCCGTCATCATCAGCAGGAGCCGTCGTGCCACGAGGGAGCAGGGTGCCATGAGATCCGTCCGCCCGGGTCGAGGGATTGGTTTGACCGGCGGGGTTGCTCCCTGGCTCAGGGGTCCCGGGGGAGCCCGGTGATCCAGGGGGTATCTCCCGGGGTCGGTGGGTTGGGGTAGCGGGGGCGTCCGCCAGCGCCCAGCCGCAGATCGGCGATCTCGCGCTGCGCGGTCGCTGCATCCACGACCTCGACCTGCCACACGATGAAGCTGTTCCTGTTTTCCTTGTAGCGAACGCGCACAAAGGCCGGAGTATCGTTCCGGGTTGCCACCGGTACCGAAGGGTTTTGACCGAAACCAAGGGGGAGACGCTGGGTGTAGCCGCGCAGCAGGGCCTGTCCCTCGGGCACCAGGAAGGCCCCGTAGTGGCCCGCCCACAAGGTGAACTCGCGGTTGCCCACGACAGGCATGAAGGCCCAGGCGGCGCCGAACGACTCGGCAGGGCGGTAGACGTAGACCAGCGCTTGCCCCTGCTCCGGCGGCGGCGAAGCCGCGAATTCAGGCCCTGCCGAGCCGTAATTCACGCACCCGAGGGGGCCAGAGACCAGGCACAAAGACCCGAGCACGAGGTTGCACAGGAGACGCCAGCTCACAGGAACCTCACGGGGGGCCCCGGCTTGCAGGATTGCCGTTCTTTGTAGGTGAAGATCGAGTGAAACAGGTGGAAGGTCCATAGTCGAGTCACCTCTTCCTGGTAATCCGGCGGCACGATGTACCTGTTGGTTTCTTGCTCCCCGGCAACATGGGCGCCGGATGTGAACTCGATCCCTCCTCCGGTGATGGTCTTGCGTGGCATCATCACCCGGTCGGTCGTCACGTCGTGCAGCAAGAGGCCACGACCCGGCTGATTGACCAGCACCAGATCCACCCGCGGCGGTACAAACATCCTCTCCTCGTCGGGGAGCGTCCCGAGGCAGATCCAGCGGGCAACCTGGTGCACACCGGGGTCAAACCCGGGCTCCAGCGCCCACTGGTCCTTCGCGTACTTCCCCGGGCTCGGGTACGTCGGCGCATCGACCCCGCACCCCGCCAGGGAGACCCCGGCGAGGCCAAGCAACAGCAGCCATGATCGCGCCATCATCGCAAGGCCCCCTGGTAAATGACGCCGTTCTCCGGCGTCAGGAGGGTGGCTCCGCAGTCCGCGATCACATCCTCCGGAGGCATGCGCAGGAGCAGGACGCTGGGCTTCCGGGGGAACTGCACCGACACACCACACCACCGGCGGGTGGTCGGGTTCTTCAGGTTGAGATCAAACGCGCCGGGCCCCAGGCGCACCACGCAGGGCGTCTGTGCGCAGAGGATGGTGGTCCGGTCGAAGCTCTTGAGGTGCACTTGCAGCGGCCCATCGGCGTCGATGCTGGTCTCGCTCCCGCCCTGGTTGGCCTCGCCACGGCTATCAAACGGCGCCTGCGGGATCCGGGGCGGAGGCCCGGCAGGGGGAGGGCCGTAGGTGGGCCCACAGGCCAGCAGCCAGCATACGGTGAGGCCGAGCAGGAGCGTCCTCGGGGCGTGTCGGGCGCTCCCGGTCAGGACAGAGGATGGACCTCGCCGCTCGGCGGTCTCGGTGGGGATCAGGTTCAAGGGATTCTTTCTCCGGCCAGGATGCCTGCCCTTCCTCTCAGCAAGCCCCAGGCCACGCATGTCGGGCCATGAAAGGCGCAAGATTCAGCAGGCGCCAGGGGCTCGGGCCCGCGCGTGGATGCCTCGTGGAGCGCTCCGGTAGAGCGAGCGTATGGGCCTGCCTCGCGGTGTGCGGCCCGAGCACACCGGGCTGTTCCTTGAGGGCCCACCGAGGGCTCGGTGCGCCTGGATCCAGCGGTATTTCTGGCGGTATGCGGGTTGCAAACTCCGCTGCTCTCATGACGTTCTCCCGCTACCTTCGAGCTTCTTGCCTTGCCCTCGCGAGTGCATCCCTTGCGGTGCCCGGGTCACCCGGGGAAGCGCGGGCAGAGCAGGGGTCGCGCTTCCGGCTGGGCCTGGGCCTCGGGCTCACCCGCTTTGCCGTCCAGACCGGAGCCCCGCCGCCGTGCTGCCGCGAGCGGGAGCAGTGGAAGACCCTGGGCCCCGAGCTCTCGGCGCGCGGCACCGTGGATCTCCTGCCATGGTTGCATGCCGGGATCGACGCCGGGGTCGGCCTCTGGAGCGGCGGCGACAGGGGCCCCTACCGGGACCTGGACGTGAGCCTCCGCACCCTGCGCTTCACCCCTCACGCCGGCCTCTCGTTCGGCAAGGAACTCCTGGTTCGTCCCCGCATTGGTATAGATTTTTTGTCTATGGAAGGCACCTACAAAGACGGTCCGGACAGGATTGCCCGCAAGAGGGGATCGACGCTCCTGGCGCCGCACCTTGGCGTGGCGGTGGTCGTGCCGCTGGGGGAGCGCCTGGAGGTGGGGGGCGATCTCGGGGGGTTCTGGATGGATGCGTGGGCGGTGACGGCCCGAGGGCTGATGCAGGCGCGGTTCTTACTCCGTGGGGCCGGGACTGTTGTCAGTTCGTTTTTGAAAGCGCGGGGGACCTGCGACGACCCACCATGCCTCACCCTTTCCTGGAGCATGGAGCATGGAGATCTTCGTCAAGCTGGCCTGGGGTCTGCTGGCCCTGATTCACGCACCTCCCGCCGTGGTGTTCTTCGCACCTACCCTGCTGCGCCGCCTGTACGGGGTCGAGCCCGGGGGCGACGTCGGAGTGCTCCTGATGCATCGGGGGGCCCTCTTCATGGCTCTTGTGGTCCTGTGCCTCCAGTCGATCGTGGATGCACCGCTCCGGCGGGGTGGGAGCCTGGCGGTGGCGATCTCGATGGCGGGGTTTCTGTTCCTCTACGCGCGCTCCGGGTTCCCGGCAGGAGCGCTGCGGACCATCGCGATCGCGGACACCGTCGCCCTTGCACCGCTCCTGCTGGTCCTTGTGGCGGCCTGGGGGCTCGGGTGATCCGGGCAAAGCGGGATATTCAGGGCTGGCAGCCGTCAGTCGGCCGTGGTTCCCCGGTGGATCATGATCCCACGGATCTCCCTGTCCGGCGCGCGAGCTTCTTACGTGGGGCCGGGGCTCGCCCTCGCCCCCCACCGGAACGCGACGGCGACCGTGGTCATCGCCCTTGATGCCCCCTTCTTCCTCGCCGTTCCAGCGGGGAAAGTCGCACATAAATCGTGCTCGATCGCGCTCATCCCGCCGAACACGGTGCACCACCTGCGCACGGAGGGGCCGATGATCTTTGTTTACCTCGATGCGCTCGGTGACGATCACCGGACTCTTCAGCAAACGGATCTCGATGCCGCACGGAAGCGCGTCCTCGCCGCAGGAACCGAGGCCCTCCTCTGGTGGAACGTCGATTCCCTCTGCGAGGCCCTGGGGGTCCTGGCCCGCAAGCCGCCGGATCCTCGCATCACCGCGGCGATCCATGACCTTGAAGAGCGTCCGCAGGATTTCCATCGGGTCGCGGATCTGGCAGCGGTCGCAGGTCTTTCGCCCTCCCGCTTTCAGGCGCTCTTCGTTCAGGCCGTAGGCATGCCATTCCGGCGCTACCGTCTGTGGCGACGGATGGCCGTTGTGATGCGGAGCATCGGCGCCGGGCACTCCCTTACCGAGGCGGCCCACGAGGCCGGTTTCTCCGGCTCCGCGCACCTGAGCTCCACGTTCCGCGCCATGTTCGGGCTCACGCCGTCTGGTCTCCTCGCCCTGGGTCTTCAGCCCCCTCGATGATCCTCCGTACCTCCTTCTCAATGCATCCCCGCAGCCGTCCCTCTCCTGCAGCCGCAGCCGACCCTCCCCTGCAGCCGCAGCCGCAGCCGTCCCTCTCCTGCAGCCGCAGCCGACCCTCCCCTGCAGCCGCAGCCGCAGCCGACCCTCCCCTGCAGCCGCAGCCGCAGCCGCAGCCGCAGCCGCAGCCGCAGCCGCAGCCGCAGCCCCAGCCGCAGCCGCAGCCGCAGCCCCAGCCGCAGCCGCAGCCGCAGCCGCAGCCGCAGCCGCTGCCG
>JALOQB010000324.1 GCA_025453595.1 Polyangiaceae bacterium | reverse complement strand
TCCGGATGCAGTTGGCTTCCCCGAGGACATCTCCCACCCGTCGGTACAGGGGCAACGCGGCCTCGTACTGCTGCCTTGCCACTTCATGCTCCGAACGGCGAAACATGGCGAGACCCGAGAGCCATCGAAAGCGAGCCGTCGTTGCTGGTTCCTGTAGCTTGAGGAGAGGAGCTTCAAGCTGTACAAGGAGCTGGTGTGCATCCTCCGAACGAAAGACGTTGAGGAGCTGTTCCGCCAGACGCAACCTGAGCAGGATGACCTCGCGATGGTGTTTCGGGTAGCGCTCCAGAGCCTTATCGACAAGCTGCTGGGTCCGCTCAAGCTCTCCGGAGGCCTCCTCGGGAGCAGGAAGCCTGATCTGCTCCACCTGCACCCCCGGCGGAGTGATCTCGGCGGCCCGGATGGCCAGCGAGAATTCGCGCCAGGAGTAAAAGTCGGGCAGCGTTCTTGCGATAGCCTCCAGAAAGGCCCCGTCTGCCACAAGGAGCAGCGGGCCCGGAACGAGCGTGGGGAGGATATCTCGGGCCAGGTTGAGCTGGCCCAGGGAAGGTGAGATTTGCCCGCCGACCTCGTACTGTTCGAGGCCCGTGAGGACAACCCCCTCCGTCCGGGGACGCGCCAGATTCAGGGCCTGCATGGCTTGCAAAGGGGGTTGAGCGACCAGCAGGTGAACGAAGTGGAGAGGCGGGATGCCATCCTTGCCGGACCACGCTTGCAGACGAGCCAGAATCTCTTGGCGGGCAGGGCCAACCGGGACTTCAAGCAGGATGAGCGAGAACGCCAGCGCATCCTGGAGCACCACGCGAAGAGCATCGAGGCCGCCGTTTGTATCGATGTCCAGCGGGACGGGTTTGTGGGGTGGTTCAGGGGGTGCTGGCAGGGGGTGGGGCAGCATGCTTGAAGGCCTGCGTCCGACGGGCAAGCGGGTGGACATCGTACCAGGTGACCCCGTTGTATTCGAGGACAACCAGGTTGTAGAGGAGCTGTCGTTTGTCCTCGTCGGGGAAGCCCACCGGAAAGCCCCCCGTGGAGGCTACATGGTGCAGGCTCGGCAGGTACGATTTGCCCCCGAGCATGCGCTCGTACGAGGAGACCTGAGAGCGAACACTTCCATCGATATCGCCGAGGGTCAGCTTGAGTTCAGGCTTGAACGAGACGGCACCGAGGAGGATAGAAAACAGATCCCGGATCACCCCGCCCGACAGGGAGATCGCGTGGAAGATGGCTTTTTCGTCGGCGAAGAGAACATCAAGATCCACGCGCTGGGCCAGGAGTTTGCGAAGACAATTGAGCCCATTCAGGTGGGGCTCGTCAGGCTTCCCCTGATGGTGGACCGGCACCATGGGGAGCACCTCGACGATGGGATTGAGGAAGACTTGACGGAGACGATTGTGGTTGAAGTGCATGGAAATCGGCACCGTCAGCACCAGATGAGCCTGGAGCTGCTGCACCACGGGGAGCTGTTCGATGAAAAAGAGATCGTGAGAATTTCTGGCCGTTCCCTGAGGAGGATTGAACGTGGTCAAAAGAATCTTTTCGAGGTTATCAACGATGATAACCAGATCCTCCACGCCTTGCTTGTTGAGCAGCGAACGAGCCTCGCGAAGGACATCGCTCAGCGTGAGAAGGATCTCGGTGATCTCCTTTTGAAGTGCCTGGCTGCTGCTGTGCTGAAACCCAAACTCGTTCTTGAGCTTGAGCTTCAGCTTGGCCACTCCGACCGGGATCTCGGCCTCCAGCTCGACCCCGACCGATTTGAGCCAGGAGCGAACGGACTTCCAGAGTTTTTTGGCCGAGGGAAAAGTGTTGATATTGAGGCCCAGGATGGGGTCTTCCACGAGGGCGGAGAAGATCGAAAGCAAGAACTCGGGGAGCTGCACGGTGTTGAGGTCGAGGTACTGCTGAGCGTCGATCCAGAGGACATGGAAGCACCTGTCCTCCTTGGTTTTCATCAGCCCGCTCTGGAGCCACCGGAGCTCGGTCGTCTTGCCGCTGCCAATGTGGCCGCTAAACAGCACCGTCTGGTAAGCCCCTCGCAGCGCGTCGCGTATGCTGTTCTCGATTTCGGTAAGCACGTTGCCGCCTCGAACTGCGGAGAGATCGGTGCGCAGCTGGACCAGATCCTTGCCCTTGAGGTCGAACTGAAGACTGCAAGCTGCTCGCATGTCACGCCGGTTGCGAGCGGGCAGGTTGATCTGGTCGACCAGGTAGGTCTCTTCTTGTCCGGGGGTCACGGCGCAGAACTTGGCAGAGCCCCTTGCTGCTGTCCAGAGACCCGCAGGACCACCCGGTTGGGTCGGGGGTCACGGGCAGGCGTTCAAAAAAATGAACCAGGTCGCGAACCGGAAGGGCGTGAAGATCACTTGAGGGGGGAGGGCGCAGCGCGAGGCGGCGCTCCTCGCAGAATTCGGATGTGGAGGAACTTCATGCTCAGCTCACGCTTGCTCGTCATCTCGTTGCTTTCCGCGGTTCTTGGTGCGTGTGGTGGCTCCGAGGAGGGGGCCTCGACCGGCGCCGCAGCCGGGGTCTCGGGGGTGGCCGGGGCGAGCGGCCAGGGGGGAGGCGGGGGTACATCCGGAAGCTCCGGACAGAGCGGGGCGGGCGGCGAGGCCGGGGTCGCGGGGCAGGCCGGCGAATCCGGGGCTGGCGGTGGGGCGGTGCAAGGCGGCGCCGCGGGCGAGGCTGGTGCTGCTGGCGAGGCCGGCGCCGGAGCGGGGGGCGCGGGGGCAGAGGCAGGCAGCGGGGGCTCGGAGGCGGCCGGCGACGGCGGGACCGCAGGGGCGGGGATGGCGGGCGCCGGGGGTGAGGCGGGTGCTGCGGGCGAGGCCGGTGCGGGCGGGGAGGCCGGCGCGGGCGGGTCGATGCCGTGCCCGGAAGGCTACGAAGGCGAGGCCTGTGACCAGTGTTCCTTCGGCTTCGTGATGCACAAGGGGGCCTGCGTGCTGGCCTGCGACGTCAAGGACTGCGGCAACGGGATCTGCTCCCTGGCCGAGGACAACACCACGTATTGCACCTGCGACGTGGGCTGGGCAGGGGCCGCGTGCGACGGGTGCGCCCCGGGCTACCGCCCCAAGGTGGTGATGATCGGGCAGGAGAGCGCCTGCGAGCTGGATGAGCCATCGGAGTCGGCGAAGAACCTGGCGCTGTGGCTCGATGCGGATCGGGAGGACAGCTTCCAGGTGGCCCCGGACGGGGAGAGCGTGCTGCGGTGGTACAGCAGGGTCAAGGAAGACACCACCTACTTTTCCAGCGGAGGGCAGGCTTCGGCGAGGCCCTTGCGGAAGGGGTCGGAGGTATCGGCCCGGAAGTGGGTGTACTTCGATGGTGTCAACGATCACCTGCAGCGGGTGGTGGATCTGAAGACGGCGGGGTACAGCCTCTTTGTGGTGGTGCAGGCGAGCGCCACGGATCAGGTGCAGACGGTGCTTTCGGGGGTGAAGGTGGGGACGATCCTGCATGGGCTCCAGCTGCAGGCGACGAATCTGGGGAAGGACCTGTTTTTCCGGCACAAGCTGCCGGCGAACGGGGGAGCCTCGGACGACGTGACGCTGGCGAATTACCCTACCAGCACGGCGGCGGTGGTGGAGGTGCACCGGGGGGTTCTGGGGAACCAGCCGGTGTACCAGGTGTACAACGGGTCGACCTACGTCAGCAGCGCGGGGACAGCGCCGGCGTTCCCGGAGGAGCTGATGCTGCACCTGGGGATCCGTGGGGACTCGGATACGTTTCCGCTGGAGGGGCGGATCGGCGAGGTGCTGATCTTCTCGACCACGCTGCCGCTGGACGAGCGCGCGAAGGTGCGGGACTACCTGAAGAGCAAGTGGATGCCGTTACAAGGGAGGGGGTGAGGGTGGACGTTTCTTGTTGAATCTCCTGCTGCGGTCGGCCATCGAGGACATCGATGACCCCGGACCGGGACGAGCAGGAGGGCGGCCCCGCGTCGCCGGCTGACGCCGGGCTGGAGGGGGTGCTCGATCGGCTGCGGCAGGCGCGTCCCGGGGGTGAGGCGAACCTGGCGCGACGGCTCGCCAAGAGCCTGCTGGTGCAGAGGATCAAGGGGGAGGTAGGGCCGACGCTGGGGCGCTACGAGCTGAGGGAGCGGGTGGGGAGCGGGGGGATGGGGTCCGTGTTCCGGGCGTGGGATCCGATGCTGGAGCGGGACATTGCCATCAAGGTGCTGGCGACGCAGGGGCCCGCGGAGGCGAGCCAGGCGATGCTGGCGGAGGCGCGGGTGCTAGCGAGGCTGACGCACCCGCATGTGCTGACGGTGCATGACATGGGCATCCAGGACGGTCAGCTCTGGATGGCCATGGAGCTGATCACCGAGGGGAATTTGAGGCAGTGGGTGGCGCGGCGGAGGCCAGACTGGCGGGTGCTGGTGCGTCGCTTTGCCGAGGCGGCGCGGGGGCTGGCGGCGGCGCATGCGGCGGGCATCGTGCACCGGGACGTCAAGCCCGAGAACCTGCTGGTGGGGGGGGACGGACGGACACGGGTGGCAGACTTCGGGCTGGCGGTCCGGTCAGGGAGCAGCGATGCAAGGGCCGCGGGGACTCCGGTGTACCTGCCTCCGGAGGCCAGGCGCGGGGCCGTACCGGACGCGAGGTGGGATCAGTACAGCGTGTGCCTGTCGCTGCAAGAGATGCTGGCGCTGCTCGCGGCGGGGGGGGCGGTGCGGGTCCCTGGGCGCCTCGTGTCGGCGCTGGAGCGGGGTATCGCCAGCGCCCCCGGGGACCGCTGGCCCTCGATGGACACGCTGGCCGACACCCTCGACGCCCTGGCGGCGCGGCCGGCACCGGACGCTCGTCGTCGCATGCTGCTCGACCGCGTGGAGGGCATGTGGATCGATGGCGTGCTCGACGCCTCGCTGGCGCACCGTCGGCTCCTGGAGGTGCGTGTCGTCAGCGAACCAGGGGCCGTGGAGAGCCCCTGGGGTGGGCAGGGAGCAGGAGCGCCCCGGGTGTCCTCCATCCTGGGGATCGCCCAGGCCTTCGAGGCAGCCCAGCGGGGGGTGCTGCTGCTCGGTAGCGCCGGGGCCGGCAAGACGACGGCCATGCTGCTCGCGGCCCGGGACATGCTGCGAGATGCCCACGACGATGCCGCGGCGCCGATCCCGGTGATCCTCAATTTGAGCTCGTTCTCCCCGGAAGCGAGCTCGCTGGAGGCCTGGCTGGCGGAGGAGCTCGGCACCAAGTACGGCCTTGCCCGGGGGTACGCGGTCGGGCTGCTGGCCGAGGGGCACAGGCTGGCGCTGCTGCTCGACGGGCTGGACGAGGTGCGAGCCGAGCGTCGCGCTGCCTGCGTGGAGGCGATCAACGCCTTCCGCCGGGAGAGCGGCGTGGGGCTCATGGTCGCCTGCAGAGATGAGGTGTACCACAGCACCAGGCGCCGGCTCGCGCTGGGGCTCGCGCTGCAGCTTGAACCGCTGGAGGGTCGGCTCCCTTTCTTCTTCGAGGAGGGTCCTCGCCCGGTCCAGGGGGAGCGGCTGCTGCGGACGCCGTTGATGCAGGCGCTCGCCCAGGACACCCACCTCTCCGCGGGCACCGACGCGAAGGCGCTGTTCCAGGCGTACGTGGAGCGCGCGCTCGATCGGCGGCCGGTCCTCGGCCCAAAGGAGCGAGGGGCGCTGCTGGAGCAGATCACCTGGCTCGCCCGCGCGATGCAGCGGGTCGGAGCGTCGGACGTGTGGCTGGAGCGCCTCCAGGCGGACTGGTTGCCTCGCAGGGGGCAGCGCGCCGCGGCTCGCCTGCTGGGGTTGCTCCTGATCGCGGGGGTGTTGCTGGGGGGGAACACCGCGGTGGCGGCGGCGCTGGGCCGTCCTCTCGTGATGGGTCCGCTGTTCGGGGGGCCCATGCTGCTGCCGGTGCTGTGGTTCTCCGGGGGCCTCTCGGTGCGGCCGAGGCAGGAGCTGCGCTGGTCGGCGGGGGCAGCGCTCCGTCGTGGGTTTATACTGACCGCATGCAGCACCCTGGCAGGGGCGCTTTTTGGCCTGAAGTTCCGGGTGGGGCCGAGCCTGATCATGGGGCTGGTGGGGGGCGTGGTCTCGTCGGTGATGACGGGCTTTGTGCCGGGCGATGCGGACGCGGCGACACGCCCCGGGGAAGGGCTGCGCCAGTCGGCGCGGAACGCGGTGAGGCTGGCGGTCCCGGCGGGCACCTTTGTCGGGGCGTTCATGGGGCTTGTCGTCGTGCCCTTGCTCAAGGCTCACCCGGAGCTGGGGATGCTGCTGCGCACGCTCCCTGACATCGAGCGGAACCTGACCGTACAGATCGGGACGACGAGCATCCTCACGGGGCTCTTGATCTACGGAGGCGCGGCGGTGCTGCTCCACGCTGCGCTCCGGGTCGTGCTGGCGGCCTGCACGCCGCTGCCGCTACGGCTGGTCCCCTTGCTGGATGCGGCGGCAGACCGGGGGTTGCTGCGGCGGGTGGGTGGAGGCTGGATGTTCCAGCACAAGCTGTTGCTGGATCACCTGGCCTCGCGGGGGGCATCGGAGGCCAGCCCGCTCACTCGCTGATCTCCCGCATCCGGGCGAGCCACCCGTCGAGGAGCGCCTGCGCCGAGGCCAGCTCCGTGTTGCCCGCCGGAGGGAGCTCGCCGAGGGCATCCCGGAGCTGCTCCCGCGCCCGGTGGAGGCGGCTCTTGACCGTCCCCGGGGGGATGGCAAGCGCCTCTGCCACCTCGTCCACCGAGAGCTCTTCCCAGTAAAACATCTCGAGCAAGAGCTGGGATTCAAGGGGAATGCGCTGGATGGCCAGGAGGAGCTGGCGCTGCTGGGCATGCTGGTCGACCAGGGTGCTGGCCCCCGGTGAGAGATCGACGATCGACTGGGTACCAAAATCGACCTCCCGACCGTCGCGGACCTTGCCCCGGATGTGCTCGTAGAGCACGTTGCGGGCGACCCCCAGGAGGTAGGCGCGGAGGCTGCCTTCCTTGCGGAGGGACGTCATCGACTCGGTGCAGGCGAGGAACGTGCGCTGCACCAGGTCTTCCGCCGCGTCTGCCGCCTTGTTCGCGAAGAAGCGGGCCACCGTGTCGTAATACCGCTCAACGAGCTGCGCACCGGCGCCCCTGTCGCCGGCGGCCCAGGCTCGCAGCAGCTCGTGATCTTGGTCCACCCCCGGATCTGTGCTCGCGCCGCCGCCTGTCGTCAACCCGGCGAAGCCCTGCGCCGCTCAGGCGTCGGTCGTGAACAGGACGGCCCTGCCGGCGGAGGCGGCGCGGCGGAAGAAGACCCGGAGCCCCTTGAAGTTCTCCCAGGTGTACTCGAGATCCTCGTCGCTCATGTACCGCCTGTACTGCGTCGAGGCGAGGCCCTGGTAGCGCCCCCGGAACCAGGCCTTGGTGACCCGATCGAGGGCCTCGCTGGTGTCGCGGACCTGCCTCGGGGTGAGCAGGCAGGCGGTGTAGTCGTCCCCGGCGTCCAGGGAGGCCCCCCCCAGGACGGCGTAGGCCAGGGGGAAGGGGCCCGTCTCGTAGAGGAGCTGGCCGTCGCCCAGGCACCGATGGATGGCCTCCCAGGATTTATCCGACTGGAAGGCCCAGGCGCCCTCCGCGAGGTGGGATTCTTCCAGGGTCCCGGTGATGTACTCGAACAGCTCGTCCGGCTCCTTGATGGCACGCAGGCGCCGGACCTCGGCGGCGGTGAGGGCGAAGTGAACTCCGAGGCTCATGCCACCGCACGATACTGCATCGCCGCATCACGCCCAGGACAGGTTGAACTCGCCCGGCGTGATCTCACGATGGCCAGCAACTGCGTGGCACTGGAGGATAACGCTTCTAGGAACGGAACCATCCGTCGATGGTGAGCAGGACGCGGGTGTGCCCCGGGGGCAAGGCCGGGGAGCGATGCACGGCCCCTCGCCCCTCGTTCCCCGGCCAGCTCTCTCCCTTGAGCAAATAGCAGCATCCCCCGGCGTTCACGCCGGGGTCCACCACGCTTCGGGTCGGACAAGAAACGACACCCCTTCTCTCTGGCTCTCGCTTGCCTGGCCCCA
>JALOQB010000323.1 GCA_025453595.1 Polyangiaceae bacterium | reverse complement strand
CAAGGGCATCGTCGAGAACCTGGTGAACGAGCGCCTCTCCAGGGCCTTTGAAGAGAACCCCCAGCTCGCCAAGAAGATCATCGAGAAGGCCCTCGTCGCCGCCAAGGCCCGCGAGGCCGCCCGCAAGGCCCGCGAGGCCATCCGCAAGGGCCCCGACATCGCCACCCTCTCCGGCAAGCTCGCCGACTGCCAGTCCAAGGACCCCGCCGAGAGCGAGCTCTACATCGTCGAGGGCGAGAGCGCCGGCGGCTCCGCCAAGCAGGGCCGCAACCGGAAATTTCAGGCCATCCTGCCCCTCAAGGGCAAGATCCTCAACGTCGAGCGCGCCCGCATGGACAAGATGCTCTCCTCCCAGGAGGTCGGCACCCTGATCTCGGCCCTCGGCGTCAACCTCGTCGAGAAGACCGAGGAGGCCGGCGGCGGCTGGCAATTCGATACCACCAACATCCGCTACCACCGCGTCATCCTGATGAGCGTGGATGGCGAGGAGCACGTCTTTGTCCGCGACGAACATGGTGTTCGGATGGTCAAGATCGGCCCCTTCATTGACCGTGTCCTCGCCGCCCACGAGGCCCCCGTGGGGCCTCAGGGATACTCCAAGGTCGTCGATCGCCCCCTCGGCGACGTGCTCTGCTTTGGCCTGACCGATCATCAGAGCAAATTCCGGCCCATCAAGGCCGTGATCCGCCACGACGTGGACGAGACCCTCCTCGAAATTCGCACGGCATACGGAAGGTCTGTCCGTGTGACCGCCAGCCACAGCGTCTTCGTCCACGAGGACGGGGAAGTACGGCTGAAGCGCGGCGATGAGCTGGCCGTCGGGGACAAGGTGGTTGCTCCCAGGACAATTCGCTTCGGGAACGAGGCGCCGGAAGAGATCGATCTCCTCAAGGAGTTGCACCGGTTCCCGGAGGCTTCTGCCCAGGTCTGGGTGCGTGGACCGGCGGTCGAAGACTGGTACAAGCACAAGATCCGCGACGACTTTGCGGAGCAACCCCGGTGGGTCGCCCCGCGGGTCGATATCCCCGAGGGCGTTCGCTCCGAGCTGGCCTCGCGGCGCAAGGCACAGGGCGTATCGAACAAGGAGCTGTGCCAGCTCATCGGTATCCGGCAGCCCGTCACCTTCCATGCCTGGGAAAGCGGGGCTTCCCGGCCCACCTTGCCGGACTTCAAGGCCTACCTCTCGGCCATCGGCGCGGATGTTGACGGTGTCCTGGCCCGGGTTCAGGTGGGGCCAAGCAAGCTCGATCGCGTCTGGGAAGAGCAGTTCAAGGGGTCTCCTTCCAACCGGGTGCGCGATTACGTTCGACTCTCGGCACTGGACGGGGAAGACCTCGAATTTTTCGCCAGCCGCACCGATCTCGAGCTGAGCCCGGAGCACCACCGAAAGGCCGGGATCAAGCGGTTTATCCAGGTCAACGAGGCGCTGATGAAGCTCCTCGGTTTCTACATGGCCGAAGGGTCATGCTCGGACCGAAACGGGATCCGGCTCTCGATGGGCGCGCGCAACGCGGCGCTCCTGCCGGAGATGACCGCGGCCTTCTCCGAGGTATTCGGTCTCCCGGAGAAGAGCTACGAGCAAGACGAGCGCGCTGGAGAGCTGCGCCTGACCAACCGGGTGGCGGTCCTCGCGTGGCAGCATGTACTCGGTTTCCACAGGGTGGATTCCCTCACCAAGCAGCTCCCCGCGCTGGCGTTCTCGACCTCTGAACCGCTGCGGCTCGCGTTCCTGCGGGGGTACCTGATGGGGGATGGCTCCATCGGGGAGCATCGCCTCTCGTTTGCAACGTCTTCCCGGGACATCGCAAGCGGAGTCCTCTACCTTCTGTCCAGCTTCGGGGTTGTCGCCTCGCTCTCGGAGATGCAGCCAGACGGTGTTGTCCGGCAAATTCGAGGGCAGAATTGCGAGACCAGAAACCCCCACTGGACCCTCACGATCACCGCCAAAAATGACCTGAAGCGGATCCAGGGGGCCTGGGACGGACTCCCCTCCGCAGGCAAGCTTGCCACGCTGCGCGATGGCGAGGTTGACGGGGCGAACCAGCGCTTCGACGTCATCGATGGCGACTTGATCGCGGTGCCGATCACCTCGATCGCAGAGGTCAAGGCGAGCAACGGGAAGGTGTACGATTTCTCCGTCGAAGGGGATGAAAACTTTGTCGCGGGGATGGGCGGGCTTTGCTGCCACAACACCGATGCTGATGTGGATGGCAGTCACATCCGCACGCTGCTCTTGACCTTCTTTTATCGGCAGATGCCCGATGTCATCAAGAGCGGCTTTCTCTACATCGCCCAGCCGCCGCTGTTCCGGGTACGGAAGGGGAAGAAAGACCTGTACGTCAAGGACCAGAACGCCCTGGAGAACCTGCTCCTCGAGAACGCCGTGGACGGCGTGGAGGTCTCGGCGTCCGGTCGCTTCGCCATCACCGGCGTCCCTCTTTACAACTTCGTGAAGAGCCTCCGGACCGCCCGGCGCGCCCTCGATCACCTGGGCAAGCGAGGCGACGCGCGGATCTTCGCCGAGGCCGCTCGCCTCGGGATCACCCGGGAGAACCTGGCGCAACCCGAGAAGATCGAGGCGCTCCGGTCCCGCCTCGAGAAAGACTTCCCGGACTGGGCGCCGGTCGTGGTCGAGCCTGGCCAGGGCGAGGACGGCGCCCGCCTGCTGGTCAAGCCTCGCATCGGGTCCACCGGCCGCTCCAGCATGCTGACCGCGCGCCTGCTGGAAGGGCACGACTACCGGGATATCCTCGCCTTCGAGCACGACCTCCAGGCGCTCGGCCCCGCGCCGTACACGGTGCGCGTCACCGGCAGCGGCGCCGAGGGCGAGAAGCTGCAGGACAGCGACGCCCTCTTCGAGGCGCTGGACGAGCGCGGGCGCCGGGGCCTCACCATCAGCCGCTACAAGGGGCTGGGCGAGATGAACGCCGAGGAGCTCTGGGAGACCACCATGAATCCGGACGCGCGCACGCTCCTCAAGGTCGAGCTGGGCGACGGCGTGAACACCGACGCGATCTTCTCGACGCTCATGGGCGAAGACGTCGACCAGCGCCGGAAGTTCATCGAGGACAACGCGCTGAACGTGCGCAATCTCGATATCTGACGCGGCGACTTGTAATCAATTGTCGCGAGTGTAAAGGCCCCGTTACCTCCGGTGACGGGGCCAGATTTTTTGTTCCTGGGTCAAAGAAGCGTGTATGAAGCGAACATGAAGATTTCTAAAGCTGTTCTGGTCGTGGGGGTGGCAACGCTGGTCGCGGTGGGTTGCGACAAGAAGAGCGAGGAGGGGGCCGCTGGCTCCGCCGCGGGCGCCGCCGCCACGGGGACGTCCACGACGACCGCCGCCGCCACGACGACCACCACGGCGACGGCCAAGCCCACGGCGACCATGACGGCCCCCAAGGCGAGCGCTTCGACGAGCGCGGCCCCCGCGGCCTCTTCCGCGGCGCCTGCGGCCTCGACGGCGGCCTCGGCGGCCCCGACCGCCTCGGCGGCGCCTGCGGCTTCCGCGTCCGGCGTGCGCCCCCTCGGCGTGCTCAAGCTGCCCGGCCGCAAGCCCTTATCCCCATCCCGCGTGCGGCGAGTGCAGCCCGGCAGGCCCGAGTGGCCTGGCCGGGCTTCGTGTTTTCAACGAACGAGAACGGTCAGGGGGCCGCCGAGGTGAGGTGGAGGACCGCCTCGCCAGGCAGCGCGTTGACCTCGAAGACGGCGGTGTTCCCCGTGTCCGCGGTCAGCACCGATTTGGGGGTGATCACGGTGAATTTGGCCTTCCCCTTGTCGGCGACGCCGATGGCAAGGTTGGCGGTGGCGGCGCCGCCCTTGATGGGGAGCTTGACGACGAAGGGGGCGCCCCCCGCGGACACGCCGACCGGCTCGCTGGAGGCGCTCTCGCGGAACACGAAGACCCGGTAAACGTCGCCGATCTGCCCCTTGTACGGGGTGACCTTGAGCATGGTCTTGCCGGTGTTGAGGGCGAAGGTGAAGCCGAAGGTCTCGGCGAGGGACTCCCGGGGGATCTGGAGGTCGGCGACGCCGCCGACGCGCAAGATGCCGCCGGACACGCCAACGGCCGAGGTGACCTCCTTCTCGTTCTCGGAGACCACCATGGGGATGCCCGCGGGGGCAGGCTTGGGTTTGCCCGGGGCGCTGGCGCTGGGGGCCGCGGAAGCCGCCGGAGCCGCGCTCTTCTCGGCGGTGGGCTGGGGCGCCGCGCTGGCGGTCGAGGGGGCGAGGGGGATGATGTCGCCCGAGGGCTGGTTGGCGGGGGGTGGGGGGGTCCCGCAGGCGAGGGCGGTGAAGAGGATCGACGGTGCCGCGAGAACGGAGAGGAGCTGCTTGGCCTTCATGGTCTTCCGGGAAGCAAGGGTGTGCGCTGTTGTCAACCGGCGCAACAACGGACTAGCGTGTTCAGCCGATGCGCCCTCTCTATCATCATGCCCTCCTGATGGGGCTCGTGGTCTTGCCCGCGTGCGGCTCTCCGACCCCTCCCCCCGTCAAGACGCCGCCCCCTGCCGCCAGCGCCCCCGCTCCGCCCCCGGTCGCCGCCCCGGAGCCGGATCTTTCCCCGATCGCCGCCCCGAAGAACACCGTGGCCGTCGGGCGCTGGTCCAACGTGGCTGCGACCTTCAAGACCGTCGAGAAGCTGGGCAAGCTCCCCTTCCAGCTCCAGAGCATCCTGGAGAAAGAGCTGGGCGATAAGGACCTCGTGGCCACCCTGAAGCTCGATGCCTCGGTGGACGCCGCCCTGATGATCGATGGCTCCTCGCCGGTCGATCAGCCCAAGCCCATGGGGGTCCTCTCCCTGCCCCTCAAGGACATGAAGGAGGCCCTCGCCCTCGCCAACCGCGCCGGCAAGCCCGTCTCCCTCCGGCCCGGGGTGTTCCGCCTCGGCCGCAACCGTGACTTCGTCTGCGACCTCTCGGTCTCCGTCGGCGACGCCCCCGCCCGCCTCCTTTGCAGCGAGAACGAGCGCGACCTCGACGCCCTCGTCCCCTGGATGACCCGGGGCCTGCCCACCGAGAAATTCAGCGGCAGCGATCTGCACCTCGAGCTCCGCGCCGAGGGCCTTCGCCAGCGCTACAAGGCCGAGCTCGACCAGTTCGGCCCTGTCCTCCCGGGCCTCGTCACCCAGCAGCTCAACGACGTGGGGGTGCGCAACGCCGCCCTCCAGGAGCTCCTCGCCGGGATGGCCGCCGATGGCCCCAAATTCGCAGCCGACCTCGACTCGCTCTCCATGGATCTCCGCCTCGATGGCGAGAAGTCCGAGATCATTTCCAGCGGGGCCATTCGCTTCAAGAGCACCTCCTCCTGGGGCGCTCGCTTCATGACCCACCGGAACGACAAGGCCGGCCCTCCCCCGGCCATCTTCTGGATGGTCCCCAAGGACAGCAACAGCGCCAGCTTCAACCGCGGCTCCGACCCCAAGTTCTTCAGCGGCGTCCGCGAGGCCCTCTCCTCTGGCGTCCGTGACCTCCTCGCCGGCAAGCTGGACGGCTCCGACGTCCAGAACATCTCCGAGCTCCTGGCCAAGGTCCCCCTCGTCGATACCCAGGCCATCGTCGCCGCTCGCGGCCTCCTCCCCGAAGAGACCTCCAGGGCCGTCAAACCGGCTGATTTCAAGCCCGCAGACGCGATCCGCGAGAGCCAGAACAAGCTCCGTAACCTGGTGGGCTGGTCGCTCCTCGGCATCGAGTCCAAGTCGGACGCGTACTCGGACTGGCTCAAGCACCTGGTCAAGACCTACAACAACCGGTCCCTCCAGCGCACCATCCAGAAGGGCCTCGGCAGCAAGTCCAGAAACCTGCCCACCGTCAAGGTCGTCCCGGCTCCCAAGGGCTCCCCGGCGGGTACCCTCGCCGTCGAGTTCGCGATCCCCGTCACCAGCAAGGACGTCTGGTCCACCCACAACCGCCTCCACGACAACCGCGAGCACCCCCGCGCCGAGGCCAAGGGCAGCCTGTCCTTTGTCGTCGCCCTCGCCCCCGACGGCAACCGCACCTGGATCGGCATCAGCGCCGACCCCAAGGCCCTCGGCGAGCGCCTCGCCGTCGTCAAGGAAGGGGCCCCCAAGGAGGGGACGCTCGCCTCTCGCTCCGACCTCGATGCCCTCAAGAACGGCACCGCCACCAACGGCGGCTTCGTCTCCATCAGCGGCGTCACCGGCTCCGTCACCGGCTCTCTCTCCTCCGCCTTCTCCGCTCGCGAGCGCAGGATGGTCGAGAAGGTCATCGGATCCATGCCCAACAAGGGCGCCACCCCGATCCTGATCACCACCACCGGCACCACCGACGCTGCCCCCGTCAACACCATCCAGGTCCGCGTCCAGAAGGGCTCCGTTGACGACCTCGTCGCCGCGCTCACCGGCGCCTTCATGATGCGAGACGCCAGCCCACCTCCGGTCGAGGAGTCGGCTCCTCCGCCCCCCGCTCCCCCTCCCCCCCCGGCTCGCAAGAAGTGAGCGTCCGGGTCTCCCTGTGTCCGACCTGATGTTCCGTCGACCCGAGCGCAGGGAGGCCCTCTTTGGCGGTGAGGGCTCGGTCCTCGTGGAAGCCCTGGAGGGGGGTCTTTGTGAACCCTTTTCCGCGGTCCTCCTGTGCGAGCTCGCTCCGGGGGGCCGCGTGGGGGAGCACCTTCAGCAGGCCGACGCCGAGCTGATCCTGGGGCTCGCGGGGGAGGCCGTGCTGTACGTGCAAGAACGCCCGCATCCGGTCACCCCCGGGCGGGTGGTGGCGCTGCCCCTCGGGAGCCGCCTCGCCATCGACAACGCATCCACCGAGCACCCGTTTCGCTACCTCATCGTCAAGGCGCGGCCCCGCTGAACCGCCGCCTGCTCGTGTTCACCGGGGGGGTTCTCGCTCTTTCCTGAGCCGATCGAGCTCCTGGAGCGCCTGCACGAGGCGCTCTTCTGCTCCCTCTCGCTGGACCCGCTCCTGAGCCACGCGCTCCTCCGCTTCGGCGCGGAGCCTCGCCTCCTCGGCGCGGAGCCTCGCTTCCTCGGCGCGGAGCCTCGCCTCCTCGGCGCGGAGCCTCGCCTCCTCGGCGAGCTGGGCGTTGGCCTGTTCGAGAGCCTGCTCCAGGGCGAGGGCTTCCTCCTGCCTCTTCTGGGTCTGCTCCACCACGGCCTGCTCCAGGCGCGCGATCAGCTCGTGGGACTGGGGGATGGACGCGGGGCCAAAATGAAAGCGAAGGCGCCCGTTTTCCAGGCTGAGTTCCAGCCCGAGGACCCGCGAGGACAGGGTGCCACGGATGGGCAGCACCGAGTGGTACGTGCTCTCCCCGGGCTGCAGCCTCCAGCCCCGGAGCACCTGACGACCCAGGTCGAGGACGAAGTACTCGGGGACCCCGAGGCGAGCGTAGCGCGCCGGATTTTCCACGAGATCCTTGCGGCGGCGGCCCGACACCAGGATCTCCAGGATGAAGTCGAGGCCCTTGCCCTCGTGGGATACGGTCCAGTGCTTGCGAGGGTGGGTGCTCACCTCGGTCACGGCGATCACATCGGGGGCAAACATGCGCTCGCCCGGGTAATAAACGGGCAGCTCGGCGGAGATGTAGATACGGCGACCGATGCGCTCGAAGAAGGTGGTGAGGGCGTCGGTGGCCATCTCCTTGGCGCGCCGGTGCTCGTCCCCCTCCGGAGGGGAAGCTTCGTCCGGTGGAAATTCGGAGGGCAGCGCATCCAGCACCAGGGCGCGTTCTTCTTCCGACAGCGTGGCCCACTTCTCGGCGGAAGGGGCGCGAGGGTCTTCTGGATCGACCAGGGGGGAGGTGCGTGGCCACCAGCTCATGGGCCCCAGGGTAGCACCGTTTCCGGGCGGTTCCGGTCGGTGGCCTGCGCGAAGTTCGCTGCGCGGTGCGTACCGAGCCCGGTGCGTTGCGGTCCTCGCGCCCGGCGTCGAGGTCTGGACGAGAATGGCTGAAACGCGGTGGTTCGTGACTTGCAGAACCCACGGGACACCATGAGGAAGCTCGCGGAAAAGATCCTTCGAACCTGGGGTAGGTGGCTGGTTGTCCCTCTGGTCTTGCTGG
>JALOQB010000042.1 GCA_025453595.1 Polyangiaceae bacterium | reverse complement strand
CAAGGCGACCAGCAAGACGAGGGCGAAGTCCGGGGGGCGGTGCTTCAGCTTCAAGTCGATGGCGTGGGACAACGAGCCGAAGGAGGGCGCCGGCTGCAAGGGGCCCCTCGACTGCGGGGATCCGGCGGTGGCGGCCTGCGATCCGTCGGGCAAGTGCGTGGTGCGTCAGTGCGATTTCGACGGGAAATCCCCCTGTCCCGAGGGGTCGATCTGCCTGGCCCAGACGATCGAGGCGGCCTACGGCACCTGCCACAAGCTCTGCGACACCAAGCTGAACAACTGCGGGGGCGGCCTCGAGTGCCTGCCGCTGGACGCCGAGTCGACGGAGGGCAAGTGCGTGGCGACGGGCCCGGCGCTGCTGGCGCAGGACTGCGACGAGACGCCGGCCAACACCGGCTGCGCCCCGGGGCTCCGGTGCGTGCACGACGGCGACGGCGGCGAGGACACGGTGCCGGGCAACCCGGTGTGCAGGCGCAGCTGCGACTTCTTCGGCAGCGCGTCCTGCCCCAGCGGGGAGCGCTGTGCTTACGGCGGGTTCTGCACGCCGATGGAGTACGACCCGAGCCCGATCGACGACCTGTGCGCCACCACGTCCACCATCGGGACGCTCTGCGGCGCCGAGCCCGGGGCCTACCGGGGCCTCTGCGTGCCGTCGCCCGAGCTGAGCGATCGCCTCGCCTGCCGCCGGGCCTGCCCCTCGGAGGGGCCCAAGGTGTGTCCGGAAGGTCAATACTGTGGCGGGGTCGAGGGAGAGAGCGTGGCGGCCTCGGTGTGCCGTCCCTTCGTTGCCGACGAGGTGCAGCCATGATTCCACGGAAGATGCAGCGCGGCCTCGGGGCCGCTTGCCTCGCGGCGCTGGCGGCGATCAGCTGCGGCCAGGGCGAGGACCCGCAGGTCACCCCCCACGGCATCGCCGACCGGAGCGAGGCCATCCAGGCCCCCCTGGGCCAGGCGTTCTGCGAGGTCAGCGTCAAGGGCAAGGGCGTCAAGAAGACCGAGGACGACTACCTCCCTCGCGTCGTCGCCTGCGAGAACCCGGACGGCGACGACGAGGCCCTCAAGGCCCAGGCCATCGCCGCCCGCTCGGCCCTCTACTGGACCGTCGCCTCCCACGGGAGCATCTGCGACGGCGAGGCCTGCCAGGTGTACACCTGCAACCGGCAGCCAGAAGCCAGGCACTTCCAGGCGGTCAAGGACACCGCCGGCATGTACCTGAGCTACGACGGGCTCGTCACCTACGGCTTCTACGTCAACGGGTCGTCGAAGCTCGACGCGGCCTGCAAGAACAACGGCTCCAGCTCCCTCGACAAGTACATCACCTTCAACGCCGGCAAGACCGGCAACAACGTCAAGCAGACCAGCCTCGGCTTCATCGGGCCCCCGGGCTTTGGCCAGAACCGCGGCTGCATGTCCCAGTTCGGCGCCAACTGCCTCGCCGGCAAGGGCAAGAGCTACACCGACATCCTCAAGTTCTACTACGGCGACGACATCCAGGTCCTCAAGGCCCCCGGCCAGTGCGCCCAGGCCCCTTCCTCCGGCGGGGCGTGCGCCAAGGACGCGGACTGCAACAACAACATGCAGGGCCAGGGCGTCATCTGCCAGAGCGGCGCCTGCAAGGATGGATGCCGCCAGGCCAGCGACTGCGGCAGCGGCACCTGCTCGTCCAGCGACGGCAAGACCGCCGGCACCTGCTCCGGCGCGCCCCCCGCCCTCGGCACCCCCTGCGACAGCGACGACGACTGCCAGGGTAGCCAGGGGGGCGGCGGACGCGTCTGCGGCAGCACCAGCAAGCGCTGCATCATCGGCTGCCACAGCAACGACGACTGCGGCGCCGGTGGCACCTGCGATAAATCCAACCCGACCCGGTGGCGCTGCGTCCAGCGCAAGGGCATCGGAGAGAGCTGCGGCAGCGACCAGGACTGCAACGGCGGCCTCGACGGGACCCAGCGCATCTGCGAGAGCGGCACCTGCAAGGACGCCTGTCGCGGTGACTTCGACTGCGGCCCGGACGGGGAGTGCAGCGACGAGACCCGCACGTGCAAGACCAAGCCCGGGGCCCCAGGAGGGTGCGACCTGACCTACCCTCTGGTGAAGATCAAGGGGATCCCGACGCCCGAGGAGGTGCTGAAGCAGTACAACCAGCGAGGGTGTGGCTCGCAGGCGCCGGACTGCATGATCGACGTGAACAACATCGTCGACGCGGAGACCAACCAGAAGCTGAGCTACAACCACGTGAAGCTGGCGCCGAACTTCACGCTGCGCGAGATGACGCACCAGTCGGCGCAGGTGTCGCCCTACGTGTACGTCGATCCGGCGCTGATCGAGGCGCTGCAGCGTGCGCGGGACGTGCACGGGGTGATCCCGGTGACCAGCGGGTTCCGGTCGCCGGCCAAGCAGGGGCAGGTGTGCAAGTCGCTCTGCGGCAAGTCGAGCTGCAAGAACGCGAAGGGTTCGGTGACCTGCGCCCAGTGCTCGAACCACATGGACGGCAAGGCGGCGGACCTCAAGCACTCGTCCCCCAAGTGCAAGCTGGCCACCAACACCTGCAACCCCGGCAACATGCACCTCATCTACAACGAGGGCACCCACCTGCACGTCGACCTGGGCAAGCAGAACCCCTGCACTTACAAGGACATCACCGGCTGCGGTCAGGGGCAGGAGCAGGGCTCCGGGCCCCCGCCCGAGTCGGGCCCTCCGCCCGAGTCCGGGCCTCCTGGCTCGGACCCCGAGTCCCCCGCGGCCTCCAGCGGGCCCTGCCTCGACCAGCTCAAGGCCCTCGGCGTCTCCTTCACCCCGACCACCCAGCGCAACGTCATCGACGCGGTGCGCCTCACCGGCCCCCTCAACGGCGTCACCATCGCCGACGGCACCGGCAGCAGCACCACCAACCAGGCCTTCGCCTGCCAGCTGGTGCGCACGCTCCACGGCTTCATGGGCAAGCTCAAGGCCGCCGGCGTCACCCGCATCGGCAGCCTGGGCTCGTACTGCCTGCGCTGCTGCTGCAAATGGGTCAAGAACACCAACGAGTGCCGCACCGCCAGCGACCCCTTCCCCGAGTGTGGTAGCAAGGGTCTCTCGAATCACTCCTACGGTCGCGCCATCGACATCCGTTACTTCACCATCAACGGTACGACCTACGACATCAACGAGAACAGCGTCTGGAAGCGCTACGGCAACTACGGCAACGTGGACACCTGCGGCGCCGGCATCCAGGAGCAATCCGGCATCAGCCTCACGCTCTACCAGCTGGCCTGCAACAACGCCTCGATGTTCCAGACCTTCTTGACGCCGAACAAGAACGGCGACCACCGCAACCACTGGCACGTCGACATCGGCAAGGCCAACGTCACCCCCAGCGGCGCCAAGGTCACCCTCGTCCCCTTCACGCCGGCGGTGCTCCCCGTCGACGGCATGGAAGACCCGGAAGAGTGCACCGACGGCGCCGCCAGCGAGGGCGAAGGCGACCACGAGCACCCCTGAGCCCCGCTTGACCGCCGGCCTCGTGCCTGTGCTTGATGGGGCCCATGCCCGGGCCCATCGAGTTCCACGAGGTCTGCCTCCCCGACGAGGAGGCCGCGGCGCTGGAGGCGCTGCGGCCTCACGTCGAGCGCTTCAAGCTCCACCCCCTCACCGTCGAGGATTGCACCCGGCGCAACCAGCGCTGCAAGCTCGAGTCCTTCGAGGAGTACCTCTTCCTTGTATGGCATGTCTATACACCCCGGGGCGAGGGCCACCAGGAGCTGCACGTGTGCCTGCGGACCGACGGGATCCTGGTGATCGCGGAGGGCAGGCCGCCGGAGGGGTCGAGCTGGCGGGAGTACCTGCTGCGAGGCCGCGGCGCCGAGGGCAACGTGAAGCAGCTCGGCACGATGCTGCTGGACCGGCTGGTGGACGAGGCGGAAGATCACCTCGACGTGCTGCAGGACGACGCGGCGGAGCTGGAGCACGCGATCCTGAGCAGGACGATGAACCCGGAGGAGGTGCTGCGCCTCAAGCGGCTGGTGAAGGGGTTCAACCGGAGCATGAGGTCGGCCCAGCCGATCTGCAGCCAGCTGCTGGAGATGGCGGAGAAGCTGCCGCAGATCGGGGAATTTTCGCTGGAGGAGCGGCTACGGCTGAGGAACGTGGTGGATCACATGACCCGGCTGCTGGAGGCGACGCAGCTGCTGGAGGGTCAGATGGGGACGCTGATGGATGTGCACTGGGGGGCGATGGGGGCCCGGGCGAACGAGCAGATGCAGCGGTTGACGACCATCGCGACGGTGTTCCTGCCGGTGAGCTTCTGGAGCGGGCTGTTCGGCATGAACTTCGAGACCATGCCGTTCAAGGAGGCGTGGTTCTTCTGGTGCGGCATGGGCGCGCTGGTGCTCACCTGGGTGGTGGTGATCTTCTACATGCTGCGCCGCGGGGTCTTCGCGAAGCAGCGCCCGGGGAGGCACCGGAGGCTGCTGCCGAAGCGCGAGATCAGCGGGTAAAACCGCGGATGGCGCTCTGGATGGGGGAGGTGGGGGCGGTGCCGCGGGAGGGAGGGTTACCGGAGAAGGGCTCGAAGCGTAGCGAGCTGATCAGGCCGACCGCATGCCACCCGTAGAAGCCATCGGGGCGCTTGCTGCTCTTGACCTTCGGGTCAGCCAGCTCGAGGAGCCCCGGCGAGGTGCTGCCGGGGGCGCCGAAGATGCTGCGGGTCATGTCGTTGCGGTTGCGGTAGCCGTCGTTGACCTTGAAGCGGAGGTAGATGTCGGCGGTGGATTCGGTGGGCTGATCCTTGAGCTTGATGGTGCCGTCGGCGGCGAACTCGACGTCCTTGCCCTGGGCGCCGAGCTTGCTGACGGTGAGCACGCCGTCCTTGACCGAGGCGTCGAGCTCGAGCTCGCCGACCTGCACCTTGGGGAGCGCCAGGGTGCCCTTGAGCTTGGCGTTGCCGTCGCCGACGGCGAGGTCGACGAAGGTGAGGGCGAGGCTGCCCTGGGCCTTGGAGGCGCGCTTGTCGGGGAACGTGAGGTCAACCTTCCCCTTGAGGGAGCCGAACATCGGGAGCCCCAGGAGGGCCTTGAGCGGCTCGACGCGCCCGACCGCCAGGTCACTCAGCTCGAAGTCGAGGTGACGCTCGGAGGAGGAGTCCCAGAACGTGCCCTCGACCTGGCCGCCGAAGGCCCGCGCGAAGAAGGACACCTGGTTCTTGCCCAGCAGGCGCGCGAAGAGCGAGTAGCGGGCGCGGAGCTCGTCAAATTCAAGGACCGTGGGCGGGTCCGGGGTGCCGTTGAACTTGGGGGCGCTGGCGATGGTGAGGCGCACGCCGCGGGCCCGGACCCCGGTGAACCAGTAGGGCTCCAGGTCGTCGATCTCGAGCTTCTGGGAGGTGAGCTTCCCCTTTTGCTGCGCGGCGAACTCGGCGATCAGCCGGTCCTTGAGGCGGCCGTAGGGGAAGGTGAGGTAACAGCCCAGGGCGAAGACGAGGCCGTAAAAAAAGGCGTACCCGAGGTACGGGAGCAGGCGCTTGATGCGTTCGATCATGGGGCGACCTCGGCGGATCCGGTGGGGGCCGGGCTGGGGGCCGCCTCGACGCGATCGTATGCGCTGACGATCATCTCGACGTCAAACGAGTTGCCGTCGGCGCCGCGCTTGCGGACGTTGAGGCGGGTGATGGCGAGGGGGTAGCCGGATTGCTCGATCTTCTCGAGGAATTGCAGCAGCGGCAGGCCGCCGACCTTGCGGAGCCGGATCTGGATGGAGCGCTCGATGTAGCGCTTGCCGATGGGCGTCTCGGGCCGGTCCTGGGCCTCGGGGATCTCGAGGCTGGTCTCCTTGGCGAGCTGCTCCAGGAAGCCGCCCAGCTTCGGCGCCTTCTTGGCGTAGCGCGCGGCGATCTGCTCGCGCTGCGCCTGGCGTGCCTTGATCGTCTCGCGGTTGGCCTGGATCTGCTGGATGGCGTCCCGCAGCGCGGCGTTGGTCTCGCGGCGCGAGGAGAGGGCGGCGCTCAGGCCGATGGGGACCAGCAGCAGCAAGAACACGCCGATGCAGACGCCGAAGACCGAGACCAGCCGGCGTTCCCGGGGGGAGAGCTCGGAGAACCAGGCGGCGAGGCGGTTCATTTGTCCTCCTTGGGGGGGGCGGCGGAGGAGGCCCCCGCGGGCGTCTTCTTGGCGCCCGGGCTCGCGCATTTCAGCTCGAACTCCATGTGGTATTTCTGACCCTCCCCACCGATCTGCTGCGAAGTTTTGACGACCTTCACGTCCTGGAAGCAGGGGAACTGCTTGAGCAAGGTGGAGAGGTCTTCTGCATCCTGGACCTTGGGGACGACGCCGTGGAGGGTGACCTTGGGGATGGACTGGGGGCTGCCGCGCTGGACATCGACCTCATCGAGGTCGTGCTTGAGGGAGCTGGGGTCGATGTTCTCGGCGAGCTGGGCGAGGACGTCGAAGGCGTCGACGGGGGGGAGCGGGTCCGCGTCCTTGCCGCCTGGCCCCTGCTCGAGGAGGGTCTTGACGCGCTCGGGCTCGAGGGTCTGCTCTCCGAGGACTTCTTTGGAGACAAGGGCGAGGGCTTTTTCGAGGACCTCACGCTCGCCAGAGAGGCCCCGGAGCTCGGCCCACAGGGAGAAGCCGAGGCTGAGGGCGATGACGGCGTTGAGGGCGACGAGGGCGGGCACCCGCTCGCGCAGGAAGCCGTAGCCGCGCTCGAACTTGAGGCTCCCCTGGCGGAGGTTGAGGTGCTTGCCGCGCTGGCCCAGGCTGAAGGCGAGGCCCAGGGCCTTGGCGAAGCGAGGGAGCTGGGAGGCTTGCTCCGGGGAGAGGCCCTCGAAGACGGGCATGGGGAGAGGCATGACGGAGACGCCAAGCTCGCCGGAGAGGAACACGTCGGCGCCGGGAGCCATGGCGCCGCCGCCGGAGATGTACATGGCCTCGAGGAGGCCGCCGCCGCTGGCCCTCCAGGCGGCGAGGGTCTGGCGCAGCTCGCGGGCGAGCACCGGGGCGGAGGCCGGGAGGCCCTGGGTGCCGACGGAGAGCGTACGGGCGAAGGCGACCTCGCCTTTTTGCACCAGGAGCACCTCGGTGCGGGCGGCGCCGATGTCGAGGATGGCGATCTGCCCGGCGCCGGCGAGGGCGGGGAGCTGGGGCAGGAGGGCGGCGAGGGAGAAGGCCCCCGGGAGCACCAGCTCGGGCTCGTGGTTGACGGCCAGCTTGAGCAGATCGACCCGCTCCTTGACCTCTTCCGTGCGGGCGATGGCGGTGAACACGCTGATCTTGTCGGCGTCGCGGCCCCGGGGCATGGCCCGGTAATCGAAGACCGCCTGGTCCAGCTCGAAGGGGATCTGGGCCTCGATCTCGAAGGGGATCACCTCGGCCAGCTGGCGGGCAGCGGCGGCGGGGATCTCGAGCTTTCGCAAAAAGAGCCGCTCCCCCGGGAGCGACACGGCGACGCCGTCGCAGCGCACCCCGAGGGCCCCCACGGCGAAGCGGATCGCCTCGGCCGTGTCGTTCAGCCCCCCCAGCTCGCAGGCGCCCATGCCCTCGATGGAGACCTTGCGGTAGGAAGTCCGGAGCAGCACTGCCCGCACCAGCGTCTGACCGATATCGATGCCCAGGTACGTTGCCATGAGGTCGCGAGCTCACTCGATGCGGAAATAAAGGATGGTGCCGCCGGGGTTGGGGGCCAGGGCGCCGGCGATCGCATCCTGTCCGCTGGGGGAGGTGGTCTGGACGGTCGCCGCGGGCGAAGGCGAGGGCGTAGCCCCGGGCAGCCCGGGAGGCAACCCGGCGGGGAGGCCCGCGGACCCGCTGGCCCCGGGCATCGGGATCCCCGCGAAGCCGAAGCCCGGCGGGGGCGCGTTGCGGAAATCGACCACCGCATGCACCCGCACCCGGGTGGTCCGCCGGTAGCCCGGGACGACGCCGTCGGCGTAGATGCTGAAGACCTTGCTCTCGGTGGAGATCGCCTTCTGTACCTCGGCGTCCGAGAAGAACACCACCGGCATGATCCCCACCATCTCCTTGAGGATGCGGCCCATCGGCCCCTCCCCCTTCATCGCCCGTACAAAGGCCTTCGGCGACGAGAACAGCGGGGCGCCGGAGGTGAAGCTCCGGAGCATGTTGACCGCCATCAGGAACTTGGCCTGCTGCGCCGGGTCGATGCACAGCGGCTGCGGGGGGTTCGCCACCGCGAACCCGCACACCAGCGACAGCATCGTCTGCGCGTTGGCGCTGTTGATGTTGATCGTCCCCTGCCCCCACACCGTCACCGGCCGCTTCTTCGGGTTGCTCGGGTCTGGATCGATGAAGGTCGCGTAAAAATTCTCGCTGACCCCCCGCACCAGGTGCAGCTCGTCGAGGCTGTCGTAGGCCGCGTTCTTGCGGCGGTACGGCGTCTTCAGCAGCTGGTAGAACGTGTCCTCCGGGAGCGCCGCCTGGGCCTGGGCGTTCCGCGGGTCGCAGGTGTACATCGTCTCGTCGCTGTCGGCCCAGTCGACCAGCGCCGAGCAGATCGCCATGCGATCCGAGAACTGCCCGTCCGGGTCCCGGTTCTCGAAGAGGGGGTTGTACTGCTCACCCCCCAGCAATCCCAGAAGTTCCATACCCAGGCGGTTCTGGGTGATGGCGTCGCCGCGGGCGGCCACGTTGAGGTTGATCTTGCTGTCCTCGTCGACCACGAAGACCTCGTAGCGAGCGCCCTTCATGCCGAGGTTGCGCCCGCCGCCGAGGTCGAAGCCCGAGAGGGAGGCGAAGGACTCGGCGCCCCCCTTGTCGTTGAAGGCACCGAGGATCTGGTCGGCGAATTCCCAGACCGGGATCTGGGTGGCCCCGCCCATGGCCATCATCAGGATGGGGGCCAGGGCGGTGCGGATGGTGGGCTCGGTGGCGATGAGGAGGCGAGAGAGGTTGACGGCGCTGCGGGCGGCGTACTCGGCGCGGAGCGCGTCCCGGTCGGCGATGGCGGCGGCGCTCTCGCTGGAGGCCTCGTCCTGCAGCTCGGCGAGGAGCACGGTCAGGATGGAGATGGCCGCCAGCACGATGACGAGGGCCACGCCGCGGCGCTCGGCCCGGGCCGCGGCGCCCCGGGGCCGCGGGGCGGGTGGAGGGGGGAGAGGGGCGCTCATCGGGGCACCGCGAAGGTGAGGGGCTGCACCATCGTGAACGAGACCTTCTCCTCGAACTTGATCGTCCTGCCCCCGGGGCCGCCGCGCAGCACCAGGGTGATCCGGGCCTGGATGGGCAGCCGGTTGGGCTGGCCGATGGCCTGCGTGCTGTCCCAGGAGTCAACCCAGAGGCCGCTCTGCGGGTCGAGGTACTTCAGGTCAAACAGATCGATGTCCTCGGCGACCACGTGGACCGAACCGCCCTTGCCCGGCTCGAAATCGATGATCGCCTGCTCGCGCCGGCACAGGTCGATCTTGCCGGAGATCTCCGGGTCGGGGCAGCCGAAGTAGGACAGCTCGTTCTGATCGCTCTCCCTGGCGTCGGCGGTCACGCGGCGGTGGCTGAAGGTCGACATGTCGAGCCGATCCGCCGGGCTCCCCTCCTTGGAGATGAACACGGTCTTGGAGGCGATGAGCGCCTGGTTGAAGGGCAGGTGGAGGCTGATGTACGCCCCCGAGAGCTCGTGGGCCAGCCGCCGCATCGCCGCCCGCCCCTGGTGGAAGCGGCTGTTGAGCCGCGCCAGCCCGATCTTGCTGCGCGAGACGCCGTCGAAGGCCCCGTAGATCAGGATGGCCACCATCGCCATGATGGTCACCGCCACCAGGATCTCGAGGAGCGTCAGGGCGCGCTGGCGGGCGCGAGGCAACAGGCTCATCGCACGCCTCCCGGGGCGATCGTCCCGCCGCCCCCGGGGAGCCCACCGCCGGGAGCCCCAGGCCCCCCCAGGCCCCCCGGTAGCCCCGGCATCCCCGGCAGGTTGGCGCTGTCGATGGCGTCGGAGAGGAAGCCCCCCCGGGTCGGGTTGGCGACCCACTGGAGCAGCTCGAAATCTCGCGCCGCCACCCCCTCGCGCCACCGCACCGTGACGGTGACCTTGCGGATGCTGGCCTCGAGCATCGGCTTGATGCTGGGGTACACCATGCCGAACAGCATCGGCGCCAGCGCGTTGACGCCCCCCGAGGCGCCCGACGAGAGCACCCCCGCGAGGCCGCTGGTGCCCGAGTTGGAGAGCCCCTGGGAGAGCTGCCCCAGATCCGCGCTGGCGCCCGGGGGCGCGAAGCCTCCGCCGGCCTGCGCCAGCGCGCCGAAGGCCCCCAGGGCGCCGAGCCCGCCCCCCGGCGCCGCCCCCGCCGGCCCGGCCCCGCTGGCCGCCGCGAAGGGATCGGTGGTGGGCGGCATCGGCAGCTCGACCCGCTCGATCCTCCAGGCGCAGGTGAAATCAGAGCGCAGCTCGCCGTTGCAGCAGGCCCCCTCCTCGGTCGCGTCGACCTCCGGGTAGCCCATCTTGAGGAACTGCTCCTCCAGCTCGGTCATCTTGCAGCGGCTCAGCCCCAGCGCCACGCTGATGTTCTGGTTGTACGTGCCCGTCGAGAAGAGCCCGACCTGCGCCGACAGGATCACGGTGAGCGACAGGCCCAGGATCGCCACCGCCACCATCACCTCCAGCAGCGAGAACCCCAGCAGGTCTCCCCGGTACCTCGGCGCGCTCACGGCCCCCCCCGATCCTCGCGCTCCTGCGACTCCTGGCCAGGCCCCGCCAGCGGCAGCACCTTCGGGCCGTTGAACACCCGGATCTTCCCCGTCAAGGGCTGCACCGTCAGCGTCATCACCCCGCCCTCCTCCGCGTCCGCGCTCTTCGCGATCTGCACGTACGCCTGCTCGGTCTGGCCGCCAGGCCAGGCGTACAGGTACGCGCGCCCTTCTCTCACCGGCTCGATCTGGTGCGCCACGTGGATCTCGCGGAAGCGCAGCTTGCCCCCCAGCGCGCGCCCCGGCTTCCCGGGCTCGTCCTCCTCGAAGCCCGCCTGCTTGATCGCCTTGAAGCGCGGCTTCGGCGCCTGCGGCCCCTTGAGCACCTTGCTCGCCTGCTCTGCCGCCAGCCGCTCGGCCTCCGTCGCCGGGTCCGCGCCGCCGCTCTGCGTCGGGTCCTGATCGCTCACCAGCATCTTGCTCGAGCCTTCCTCGATCCACACGCGGGACCCGTCCAGGTCAAAAACAACCCTGGTCGGCTGGGAGGTGGCGGAGGCCCGGGTGTAGGCGCTCCGGATGGCGGAGCTGACCATGGTGATGGCGCCCTTGAGGCGAGCGTTGGTGACGGAGCCCATGCCGATGATGACGCCGCCCATGAGCATGGCGGCGAGGGTGACGACGACGATGAGCTCGATGAGGGTGAAGGCGCGGGCGGCCGCCCTGCGTGGGGGTCGCGTGGTGGGGCGAGCCGCGAGGGGGGCCATGGGGGTCAGCGCTGGGCGCCCTTGGGGACGACGATATCGTCGGCGGAGCCCTCTTTCTTGTCGGGCCCGGGGGAGGAGACGATGACGTCATCCTCGGTGCAAGCGATCTTGTACGGAGAGCCCCAGGCGTCGTCGGTCTTGGAGGCGCTGTCGATCTCCTTGTCCTGGACGAGCTGGGAGATGGAGGGGCAATCGGAGCCGCCGCGGAGGCCGCGCCAGCGCTGGACGGCGTTGCGGATCTCGCGCGCGTTGGTCTCGGTGTTCTTGACCGCAGCCTCCTTGAACTTGGGGAGCACGGCCACGGTGACGCCCGCGGCGATCATGCTCAGGATGGCGACGACGATGAGCACCTCGATGAGGGTGACGCCGCGGGAGAGGAGGCGGCGAGCGCGGCGGAGGGCGAGGGGGGGGGAGGACATGGTCATGGCGTCGAACCTGCGTACGGTGTTGAGCATTCCTAATTCCACGCGATCGAGCCCGCCGGGTTCGCCGTCGGGTCCGTCGGAGGAGAGGTCGTAGGGGCGAGGGGGCCTGCGGGACGGGCAGACCAGGTGGAGCTTGTGCTCCCAGGCGTCGAGGGGGACCGCGGTGAGGTAGCCGGCGGCGACCAGGCCATCGAGGCCATTCCTGGGGCACTCGCCCTGGTGATCGGCGCGGTACTTGTCGACGGCGCGCCGTGCGACGAGGAGCGCGGCGCGGGTGGCGCGGACCTGGGTCTGGTACCGCTCGCGCCCCCAGAGCGCGAGGAGCGCGGTGACGCCGAGCAGCAGGAGGACGAAGGGGCGAGCGCGGGCGAGGCCGAGGCGACGCACCAGGCCCCCCTGGAGCTCCCAGGGGAGAAAAACCGTCTTGGTGCGGGGTTTACGTCGCGCCATGGCCTCACTGGACAAACTCGTTCATCTGGATGAGCGGCATCAGGATGGCGAAGGCGATGAAGCCCACGGCGCCCCCCATGACGACGATGACGAGAGGCTCGAGGAGGCTGGTGAGGGCCTGGACCCGGACCTCGACCTGGGAGCTGAAGGACTCGGCCACGGAGCTGAGCATGTTCTCGAGCTGACCGCTCTTCTCGCCCACGGCGATCATGTGGGTCACGATGGGCGGGAACTGGCCGCTGCGACGCAGCGGATCGGCGATGCTTTCGCCCTCGCGGATCGACCCGGCGGCGGTCTCGACGACCTTCTCGAGGGCCGCGTTGTCGAGGACGTTGCGCACGATCTCCATGGCCTTGAGCAGCGGGACGCCGCTGGCCAGCAGCGTGGCCAGGGTCTTGGCGAAGCGGGCGATGGCGATCATCCGGATCAGGCTGCCGAAGATGGGCAGCTTGAGCGTGATCACGTCCCACCGCAGGCGCCCCTCCTTGGTGCGGACCCAGCGCCGGAACGAGTACACCGAGCCGCCGATCATCAGCGCCAGGAGCCACCAGTAGCTGGACAGGAAGCCCGAGACCACGATGAGCGCCTGGGTGTACCAGGGCAGCGGGTGGTCCATGCTCTGGAAGATGCTGGTCACCTTCGGCACCACCGCGACCATCAGCACCGACATCAGGCCGATGCCGATGAGGGTCATCAGGATCGGGTACGCGAGGGCGGCCCCCACCTTGCCCTTGAGGCGGGCCTGGGCCTCCATGAAGTCGGCGAGCCGCTCCAGCACCGCCTCGAGGGTGCCGGAGGCCTCGCCGGCGGCCACCATGTTGACGTACAGCGGCGGGAAGACCCGCTGGTGCACCTCCAGCGCCTTGGCGAAGCTCGACCCCTCGTTCAGCCGCTCCCGCACCGTGGTCAGGATCCGCTTGAGATCCTGCTTCTCGATCTGCTCGGTGAGCGCCGCGATCGATTCGACCAGGGGGATACCGGCCTTGACCAGCGTGGCCAGCTGCCTCGTCATCATCGCCACGTCGGTCGAGTTGGCCCGCTTGAAGATCGCGAAGACGTCGATCTCGCCCGCGCTCTGCTTGACCTTCTTCGAGTCCTCGACGGCGCTCGACAGCAGCACCCCCTCCTTGCGCAGGAGCGCCCTCAGCGCCTTCACGCTCTCCGCGTCCCGGATGCCCTTGGCGGGCTTCCCGTTCGCGATATGGATGCCGCGGTACTCGTAAACGGCCATGGGTCACTCGATGATGATATCTTCCTGGGTCGCCGCCAGGACTTCCTCGACCGTGGTCAGCCCGAGCAGCACCTTCCGCGCCCCGTCGTCCCGCAGCGTGTCCATGCCCTGCGTGAGCGCCGCCCGCTTGATGGTCTGCGCGTCCGCGTTCCGTAGCACCAGGGGCCCGATCGCGTCGTCCATGAGCATCAGCTCGTAGATGCCGCGGCGCCCCTTGTAGCCCGTACCCAGGCACTTCTCGCACCCCTTGGCCCGGAACACCTGCACCTGCTCCCCTTCTTCCGTGCCCACCGGGGTGTAATCGACATCATGCGGGAGGTACCTGGGCGACAGGCGCCGGGCCCGGCGGTAGCGGGTGCGCTCGGCGTCGATGCCCAGCTGCTGCAGCTCGTAGGGGGTCGCCACCCCTGGCTCCTTGCAGTGGGGGCAGAGCATGCGCACCAGGCGCTGCGCCAGGATCCCGATGACCGACGAGCGGATCAGGAAGGGCTCGACGCCCATGTCGACCATGCGGGTGATGGCGCCGGGGGCGTCGTTGGTGTGGAGGGTGGAGAGCACCAGGTGGCCCGTGAGGGAGGCGTTGATCGCGATGTCGACGGTCTCCTTGTCGCGGATCTCGCCCACCATGACCACATCCGGGTCTTGCCGGAGAAACGCCCGGAGCGCCGACGCGAAGGTGAGGCCGATCTTGGCCTGCACGTGCACCTGGTGGATACCGCCGATCTCGTACTCGACCGGGTCCTCCGCGGTGAGGATGTTGATGTCAGGCTGGTTGATCTTGTTGAGGCAGGCGTAGAGCGTGGTCGTCTTGCCGGAGCCGGTGGGGCCGGTGACGAGGATGATGCCGTCGGGGCGCGTGATCAGGTGGGACATCAGCCCGAAATCGCGCTGGGAGAACCCCAGATCGGAGAGGCTGAGGAGCACCGTGGTCTTGAGGAGCAAGCGCATCACGATGCGCTCTGACCCCCGGCTCGTCGGGATCGTCGACACGCGGACGTCGATGCTGTTGCCGGCGATCTTGAGCGCGATGCGGCCGTCCTGGGGGAGGCGCTTCTCGGCGATGTTCAGCCCGCTCATGATCTTGATGCGGGCGACGATCGAGCTCATGAACTGCTTGTTGGCGCGCCGGACGACGTACAGGTTGCCGTCGATCCGGAAGCGCACGATGACCTCGCGCTCTTCGGGCTCGATGTGGATGTCGCTCGCCCGGTCCTTGACCGCCTGGAAGAAGAGCTTGTTCACCCACCGGATCAGCGGCGCCTCGTCGTCCCCGGCGTCGATGAGGTCATCGCCGCCCTCGTCCTCTTCCTGCGAGGCGTTGCTGGCCTGGAGCTCGCCGCCGCCCTGCTCGACCCGCTCGTAGACCCGGTTGATGGCGTCAAAGAGCCGGTCACCCCCGGCGACAAACACCTGGACAGGGCAGCCGAAGAGGGCGCGGATGTCGTCGATCGCGTTGATATCGAAGGGGTCCGCCACGGCGATCTTCACGAAATCGCCCGGCTCATCAAGCACAAGCAGCCGGTGCTGCTTGGCGTAGGTGATCGGCAGGCGGCTGGTCAGCGCCACCGGGATCGCGTCGACGTTGATCTTGTCGAGGAAGGGCACCCCCGCCTCGTCGGCGAGGGCCTGGGCGACCGCGTTCTCGTCCGCCGCGTTGGTGTTGATGATCAGCTCGCGCAGGTCGCCTCCGCGTTCTTTCTGGACCGCGTACACCGCGTCGAGGCGCTCGGGGGAGAGGACGCCCCGGCGCAGCATCACTTCGCCGAAAAAATCGAGAGGCTGGATCGTCATCCTGGCTTACTCCGTGCGCCGGGGGGCCGTGCGGATCCCCGGCGTGATCTGGGGGGGACGGGTGACCGCAGGGGTCGCCGCGGGGGCGCCGGGGTTCGCCGCCGGCGCCGCACCGGCCGCGCCCGCCGCCGCCCCTGCCTTGGCGCCGCCGCCGGCGCTATCTTGAATGATTTCAGGCATCTGCAGGGGGCGCCCGGGCTCGTGGGTCTTCTTGTCCCGGGGGCGCGTCGACTCGGCGAGGCGGCGGCGCTCGTCCATCTCGAGGAAGGTCTGGCGGATCTCTTCCAGGAGGCCGTTGAGGCGGGAGAAATCCCGGGGGGGTTCGTAGTTCTTCTGATCGGAGAAGACGAAGTAACGATCGAGGAATTCTTGCCGCTCCTGCATCTTGCGCTCGAAGACCGTGCGCAGGTCGTTCTGATCGCGGATCACGTAGGGCGTGAGGACCAGCAGCAGGTTGGTCTTGCGCTTGGTGGTCTCGGTGCGGCGGAAGAGCGCGCCCAGGAGGGGGATGTCGCCGAGCACCGGGATCTTGGTGCGTGAGGTGGTGAAGCTGTCGCGCATCAGGCCGCCGATGACCACCGTCTGCTGGTCCTGGACGACGACGCTGGTGTTGGCGTTGCGCTTGGTGATGGACACGACGCCGAGGGCGCCGGTTGTGGCGCCTTGCTCCGAGATTTCTTCCTGCAATTCGAGGCGAACCTCGTTGGAATCGTTCATGTGGGGGGTCACCTTGATCTTGGTGCCCACGTCCTGGCGAGGGGCGGCGCCGAAGCCGCCGAGGCCGCCCAGCGCGCCGAGGCCGCCCAGCGCGCCGAGGGCGCCGCCGGCCTGGCCGCCGAGGCCGCCGAGGCCCGGGAGGCCGCCCAGGTTGGTCTGGAGGGGGATGTTCTCGCCGACGTTGATCTCGGCGGCCACGTTGTCGGTCGCGATGATGTGGGGCGTGGCGAGCACGTTGGCGTCGCCGCTGGTGGCCAGGGCGTTGAGGACGAGGCCGAAGGCGGGGATCGAGAGGCCGGTGCCGAGGATGTTGTTGGTGCCGTCGAGGCCCGGGCCCCGGACGCCGAGGGCCAGCCCCTGGAGCTGGTCGGGCTGGGGCAGCAGGATGGTGCTGAGGGGGTTGAAGCCGCCGTACACGAGGCTGGAGGAGGGGCCGCCCAGGTCCGGCGCCGCGCCGGCGTGGAAGTTGAGCCCCATGCGGCTGGTGTGGGCCACCGAGATATCCATGATGACCGCCTCGATGAACACCTGGCGGCGGGGGCGGTCGAGCTTGTCGATCACCTGACGGATCTGGGCATAATCGCGGAGCGACGCGGTGATGATGATGCTGTTGGTGGACTTGTCCGCGTTGATGCGGACGCCCCCCTCCAGGATCCCCTGGGGGAGCTGGCCCGCAGCGCCTCCCGCCGCCGGGGTCGCCGCCGCGGGCCGGTTCGCCCCCTGCCGTGCCCCGCCGGCGCCGCTGCCGCCGATGATCTGGTTGAGCACCGGCGCCAACTCTTCAGCCTGCGCATGCTGGAGCGGTAGCACGTGGATCTCGCCCTCGCCGGACATCGGCACGTCGAGCCGCTTCACCACCTCGAGGATGCGCAGGTACGCCTCTTCGGTGGCGATGATGATCAGCGAATTGGTCCGCTCATCGGCGATGATCTTCGTGGCCCGGGAAGGGCCCCCGGCGCCGCCGGTCGCGGCCCCGCCCTTGCCGCCGGCCGCGGGCTTGATGTCGAAGATGTCGTTGAGCCGCTTCTCCATGTCGCTCGCGGTGCCGTAGTGCACCGGCTCGACCCAGAGTTGATCCCCGGCCTTGCCCACGTCCACTTCCTCGACGATGCGCAGCATCCGGCGGATGTTGGCCCCCGTGTCGGTGATGAGCAGCAGGTTCCCGGGGCCGTAGACCGAGATGTCCCCCTCCTTGGACTTGAACTTCGTCAGCAGCTGGCTCACCTCCTCGGCGGCCACGTGCTGCAGCCGGTAGAGGCGGGTGACGAAGCGATCTTCGGCGGGCACCGGCTGGCCCGTCGAGTAGATGGGCGTGGTCTGGTTGACCACCCCCGCGCTGTCGATGATCTTCAGGAAGCGTCCGTGAGGGATCACGGTGAGCCCGTTGCTCTCCAGCGCCACCAGGAACGCCCGGTACGCCTCGGCCACGGAGACCGGCTGCGGCGAGTAGAGCGACACCTTGATCTGGCGGACCTTGCTCCCGTAGATGAAGCGGCGCCCGGTGAGGCCGCCGATCCAGTTGACCAGGTCCGGCAGGTCGGCCTCCTGGAAGCCGACGGTGACGCTGCCCGCGGGCAGCTTCTGGGCGATCACCTCGGCCTGCGTCGGGGAGGTCTCGGCACCGCCCTGGGTGGGGCGGAACGGGGTCGCCGGCGGCGGCGGCGGCGGCACCGCCGTGGGGAAGCCCCCCGCGGAGGCCCCCGCCGGCGGCGTGGCGGGCGGCGTGGCCGGCGGCGCGGTGGCGGAGGAGACAAAGAGCGGCGTCTTCCCCTTGCCGATGCCGATGGGAGTTCGGACCACCGGAGCCAGGGGACGCCCGTTCTGCGCGAGGCTGACCTCGACGCCGAGGAGCGCGGCCGTGACCGCCAGCAAACCGGAGAGCTTGGAACGCAAGAGCCTCATCGAACCTCGGAAACCAGGGATAAGCCGTTACGCCGGCGGGTGGGGGGGTCTTCCTGGGGGGCCCCGGAGCGGGAAGGGCCGTCCGAGCTAGCAGGCTTCGGCGCTGGCGTCGCGGGCTTCGTGACGCCCTCCGGCGCCGGCAGCACCCGGGACACCACCAGCACCGAGCCCAGCGACACCGTGCCCACCCAGAGCACCGACGCCCCCAGCAGCGCCAGCGTCAGCTTCATCGTCTTCCGGAACAGATCGCTCTCTTCGCTCATCGTGGGCTCCCTCATTTGATGTGAAAATCAAGGGTCGTGGGCTGACCGCGGCGGTTCACCTGGACCGTCAGCTTCTCCGCGCTCCGCAGCCTCGCGTAGGCCTCCAGCGCCTTCTCCGGGCTCGCCACGTCGAAGCCGTTGACCCGCTCCAGCCGGTCCCCGTTCTCGACCCCGATCATCCCCAGCAGCGAGTCCGGGCGCACGCCGAAGAGCCGGATACCGACGGTCTTGCCGTTCTCGGTCTCCGGCACCACCCGCGCCGACCTCATGATCAGCTGCTGGTTCTCCAGGATCTTGTCGATCGCGGACCGATCGATGTTGTACTCGGTCGCGCTCACCTTCTGGATAGACTTCTTGATGTCCTCGGGCACCGCCGGCGCGTTGCCCGGCGGCGGCGGCGGCGGCGCCTTCGAGGAGGCCGAAGCCGCCCCGGACGTCCCCGTCCCCTTGCTCGACTCCGGCGCCGCGTGGGGGAACATCTCGATCTGGCAGAACACGCTCGAACCGATGAGCCACACCCGGTCCCACCGGATGAACCACACCTGCTTGCCCCCCACGTCCGACCCCTGGCGCACCATCGTGCTCTTCGTGCCGTCCGAGAGCAGCGCAAAGGACCAGGCCGCGTCGCTCGACACCGCCGTCGTCAGGATCTTGTGGCCCCCCTCGCACGGCGGCGCCCCGTACGGGTTCTCCGTGGGAGGGAGCGGCGGCGCCTCCGGCTCCGTCGTCGCTGCCGAGACCTCCGGCGGCGGGTTCAGGTTGCCCGTCTTCGAGTCAAACGGGTTGCGCTCGATGATCTTCGCCGCCGTCGTCAGGTGGTGGTTCGACGCCGTCGACGCCGCTCCCGCCTTCAGCGGCGCCGGGCCCCCCGCCAGCAACCCCTTCTCGTCCACCGCCAGCGCCGTCCCCAGCAGCTGCGTCACCCCGGATGCCTGGAAATAGGCCGCCACCCCCACCAGCGCCAGCAGCACCACCGGAAAGTATCGCTTCAGGATCGAGTCGAGGGACATGCAGCTCCGGGGCATAACTGCAACGGCCATGCCGCCGCAACCTGTCCCCGAATTTCTCCCCCTCGTGGCCCCCCCTCACGCCAAGCTGGCGAAGTCCCTCAGGGGGTCTGCGTGGTTTGTGACAAGTTGTCACTCGCCTCCGCGTCCGCCGCCGCCAGCGTCTCCCGCAGCATCCTGCGCCCCACCCGCACCAGCACCAGCCCCGCCCCCACCGTCACCACCAGCGCCAGCGCCGGCGCCGCCCACCGCAGCGGCCCCCCCACGCCGGTCTCCCCCGCCACCAGCGCCGCCGCATCCTTCACCAGCGACCCCACGTACACCTGGAGCGCCGTCACCGGCAGCAGCCCCAGCAAGCTCCCCAGCGCAAAACGCCCCGCCGTCAGCGAGGTCGAGGCCATCAGGTACGGCAAGAAATTCTGCGGCATCACCGGCGTCACCCGCAGCAAAGTGGTCACCTTCAACCCCTCCCTGGTGACCGCTCGCTGCACCGCCTTCCAGTAAGGCCCCTGGGTGAAGACAGGCCGAAACCCCCTGGAAAAAAGCAGCCTCCCGGCCCCGAAACCGCAGGCCCCGGCCAGCACCACCCCCGGGACCGCCAGCGCCACCCCTCCGGGAAATCCATACACGTACCCGGCCATCGCTGACATCAGCCAGATCGGCATCACCAGCAGGCCCGCCACGGCCTCGAGGCCCAGGAAAAGCAGCACCCCCGGGGCGCCGCCGTCGCGCATGTACGCCATGCCCTCGACCAGCCAGCCACGCACGCCCTCGTTCCGCAGCAGCAGGAAGGGGAGCAGCACCCCCAGCACCAGCAGCAACCGGAGCGGACGCTTCATGAAGCACTTCGGTCAGCGCCGCCCCCGGGGTCTCGGTTGTTGGCCATCGTCCCCTGTGCTCCTTAGCCTGTCTGGACACCATGGCAAGCCGCAAGGGAGCCCACCCACCCAAGGGCAACCAGCCCACATCGCGCGCGGCTGCCCAGGGTCTAGCGCCGGCCTTGCCGCGCCCGCTGCCCCCTTACCGGAGCGAGGACCCGGAGCTGGACGCGGTGCTCCTGCCCCTGCTGGCCCGCGCCGAGCCCGAGCGGGAGCGGCCCCTCGACCTGGAACACGCGCGCCGCCGCCTCGTGGAGCAGAGCCAGCCCGGCGACGCCAGGCACCTCATCGCGCTGCTCCAGGGCGACGCCCTTGACCTGGGCACCTTGCCCCCCGCCCCCTCCCCCACCACCCCGCGCCCGAACGAGGAGCGCACCGCCCAGGCCCGCGCCGAGCAGGCCCGCGCGGCCCGCCTCGCGTACCTCTCCCTGCTCTTCGCCGCCGCCTGCCTCCACCCGGTCGCGCAGGAGCACCTCGCGCTCCTGCTGCGCTCTGCCCACGCCCCGGCCCTCAAGGAGCGCCTGGCGCTCCAGGTGAGCTGCGCCCGATGCCCCCTCGGAGCGCCCCTCCAGCAGGCCTTGATCGAGGTGCTGCAGTGCGCCCCCGCGCTCCCCTCCCCCGAGGAGCGCAACCTGCTCAGCAACGCGGCGCGAGCCCTCCAGGCTCACCTCGACGAACCCGGGGCCCTGGCCCGGCTTCAGCCTTTCCTCGGGGCGTCTTCCCTCGCGGCCCCCGGCGGGATCGCCAGGGCCCAGATGATCCTCACGGACCTGGACACCTCGCGCCTCGCCCCCGGGTGGCGCCCCGTGCTCCGCACCCTCCTGCATCACCCCGCCCTCGCCCCCTTCGCCTGCGACCTCCTCGGCGCCCTCCCGACCGACCCTGACGACGCCGTCGAGGCCGGCCTCGCCCTCGCCGCCCAGCTCGATCAGGGCTCGGAGCCCGACGGGTACCTGCTCTGGTTGCTCGCCCGGGCCCCGCACCCCCAGGCCTCCCCCTTGCTCCTTCGCGCCCTCGACGCCGAGCTCGATCCCGACTGGCAGACCGCCCTCGCAGGCCTGGAGCGCCTCGATGACCCCGGAGCCGCCCAGCCCCTGCTGGCCTGGATCGAGCGCCACCGGAAGCTCACCGGACGCCCCGGCTCCTGGGACGGCTACGACGCCGCGCGACGCCTCGCCCAGCGCCTCGCTCGCCGCCGCTGAACCGCTCAGCGGTAGAGCGTACGCCCCTCGCTCATCGCATGCAGCAGCGCCACCAGCCCCACCGAAAGCTCGTCGCGGTGGACTCCGATGAGGCGAAGTGGCCTGCCCTGGACCTCCAGAAATCCTTCCGCAGCGTCCCTCAGCGCGACCTGCCCCGCGGAGAGCTGACCCCAGGGGGTCGAACACGGATCCTCGAAGCTTTCCTTCCAGCAAAAACGCTGATCGGTCAGCACAAACCCCTCCTCCGCGCTCCCGAAGACCGTGTTGTCGTACAGCGTGAGCACCCGCTCCTCCGGGCCGATCCGGTGCAGCTTGCGCACGTTGCGCTCCTTCTTCTCCGGGATCGCTGGCGCCACGAACAGCTCGTCGCGCACCCCGAGGTGACGCCGCACCAGCTCGATCATGCCGTCCGCGTGGCTCGCCGAGGCGCTCGCCACCGGCGGCATGCGGCGCTGCGCCTCCCCCGCCAGCTCCGTCAACAAGGCCAGCATCGCCCGGGCCACCTCCTCGTTGAGGCAGCCCACCGCGCCCCCCAGCACCATCACGTCCGCCTTGCTCCTCTGCAGCGACGTCAGCTCCACCGAGCGCCAGGGGAGCGCCTGCGGGTTGAAGAACGAATTCTTCCAGCACAGGCGTCGCGCCGTCAGCACAACCCCCTCCTCCGCGCTCCCGAACAGCGTGGAGTCGTAGAGCACCGCGATCGGCTCCTCCGGCGGCAGATGACCGCCGTGGATGCGCCGCACGTTGCGCTCCTTGTCCGCAGGGATCTGCGGGGCAAAATGGATGTCCGTCGCGCCCAGCGGGCCCAGGTGACGGCGCGCCATCGCCACCGTCTCCTCCAGCGATAGCCCGGCGAAGCTCGCGCACGGGGCCACGGGCCGCGGCGCCGGCCCCGGCGCTGCAACCAGCGCTGCCCCCGGCGGCATCCATGAGTACTTGCAGTACCTGCACACCGAGGCCGGTGGCGCCGGCGCTGGCGCTCCACAGAACGGGCAGAAGTTGCTGGACACCATCCCCCTACGATACCCCCGGATCCGCCCCTCGCGCTCCAGGTCCTACGGCTCCAGCGATGACCCCCTCGCCAGCAGCAGGTACGGCACCCGGCGCGCTTCCCGGTCGCTTGTCACCCGCAGGCCCCGCTCCCCACCGAACAGCAGCAACGCCTCCCCATCGCTCGAATCCTCCACCAGCGCCGCTCTCGCCTCCGCTCCCGGCGCCTCGATGGCCCACCAGGTCACTCCATACCCTCCGTCCATCTGCGCACGGGTGACGGGGCGAGGAGAGGAGACGACCTTGAAGCGGAGCAACACGGGCTCCTCGATCCCGTCGCCCTCCTCGACCTCGACCTCGATGAATTCGCTCATGGTGCTGGCGCCGCATTGTTGCAGGGAGTGACCTCCCTGGCGAGGAGCCCCCGGAGGAGCCCACCGAGGGCCGCGGCGCGCTGCCCTGCGCGCCCTCGAGCGCCCGGAGAGAGAGGGGCGCTGCCGAGCCACGCGGCGAAGTCGTGCATGGAGCCGGGGGCGCCCTGGCGCACGTTGCCAGCGGCGGCGCGCAGGTCCACGACCGGGCGGCCCTGGAAGAGGGACGAGGCGAGGCGCGTCGCGTGCATCCCCCAGGTACAGAAGACATCGGAGGGCCGCGCAAAGGAGCTCCATCGCTCCTGGAGCGAGGCCAGCGGGGGGGCGGCCAGCAGGTCGGCGGCGGGGAGCGCCAGGTGGTGCGCGGTGGTGGGGTAAAGAGGCGCCACCGGGGAGGCGAGCTCGTCGAAGAGCGCACCATCGGACAGGCGCACCGCGACCAGGTGCACCAGCTCCTCCGGGTAGCGAGGCTGCGCGTCGTAGGGGTACCCGTTGGCCTCGGCGACGACCACGACCAGATCCGGGCGCCGCTGGTGCAGGACCGCCGGGAGGCCCGGGGGTTTGTCCGGAGAACGCCGCGCATGGCGGGAGGCGCCGATGCGCTCCTGGCAGCCGATCTGGTGGTCGACCATGGCCCGGAAGGGGGCGAGCATGGGATCAAAAGCGGAGGGTTTTCCCTCGAGAAAACCGAGGGCGAGGGCGAGCGCCTCGACGGTCGAGACGCAGTGGGCCGCGGGCTCGCGGCGGATCCGGTAGTCGCTGGGGCGCGGCGGCGTGAAGGCGTACCTGGGCAGCGCGGCCAGTGCGGGGTTGGCCCGGACCAGCTTCCTCGCCTGCCACCAGGTGCCGTCCACCACCACCAGCGTCACCGGCGAGGAGGGCCGGTGCTCCGCCAGATCCCGCGCGTCTTCCCCGGGCCACAGCAGGACAGGCGGCGCCGCGGCGTCGGAGAGCAGCGCCTGCACGGTCGGATCCCGGGAAAAATCAACGCCCACATGCACCGAGGCGGACGGCAGGCAGAGGGCCGCGATGCGCGCGGTGTTGATCGCCACGTCCGCCTCCCGCGGGTGCTGGAGCACCACCACCCGGGTGCGCGTCGGCAGCTCGACGACGTGGGCGCAGTAGCAGGCTACCTGCGGGCGCAGGCAGCGAGGGCAGATCCTTCTCGGTTCGCTATCCATCTCGATCACGGGGTCGACGGGGCTTAGCCCCGCCGCGCTCCCCCTTCAAACCTCATCTCGCCCCGGGCAGCACCAGCGCCTGCACCCGCGCCGCCATCGCCGGGAACGCGAGCGCCTCGGCCTCCTCCGACGCGGGACGACGCCTCCGCTGCCGCACCGCGACCAGCCCCTGCCCCGGCAGCACCACCAGCCGCTGCCCCAGCGACCCGTCCGCCGAGAACCCCAGCGCCCGATCGGGCCTCGACCGCAGCGCCTTGCCTCCCCCCTCCACCCAGCGCGCCAGCGCCCCCCGCTCCCCCTCCGTGAGCTTGCCCCCTGCCTCCATCCAGAACACCTCTGGCGAGGCGTACACGCGCCCCAGGAGCCCCCCCAGCGCCCCCGCCCCCAACCCCGGAACCCCCGCCAGCGCCTCCCCCTCCGGCTCCTGCACCTCTCGCTCGTACCGCAGCCACCACAGCAGGCCGTAGCGGACGTTCTTCTCCGAGGGTGTAGAGATTTTCTCTATACTTGCCGGCGAGAGCAGCGCTCGCCCCTGGAAGGACCCGCCGTCCAGGAGGAGCTGGCCGATGCGCGCCAGATCCCGGGCCTCCAGCGCCAGGCCGTAGTAGGTCTGGGGGCTCCGGGCGTCGTCCCGGGCCCACTGCCAGCGGCGCACCCCGAGGGGGCGAAAGAGGCGCTCCTCCAGCAACGCATCCACCGGCTTCCCCGCGGCCCGCTCGATCAGCGGCGCCAGGAGCTGGGTCGCCCGGTTGTTGTACGAGAAGACCGCCCCGGGCTCCTCCTCGGGCTCCGCCTGGAGCGCGAAGGCGGAGCGATCCTTCTGCGCGTTGAGAGGCTTCGGGTCCCGGGGGTGGGCCAGCCCCGAGGTGTGAGTCAGCAGGTGGCGCAGGGTGATCGACGCGCGTTTCCCCCTGGAAAACTCGGGCAACCAGCGGCCCAAGGGCGCATCCAGCGAGGGGATCTTCCCGTCTTCCAGGAGCATCATCACCGCCAGCGCGGTGATGCTCTTGGTGACGCTCATGGTCTCGATCGGGCCAGGCCGGGCGCCGAAGGTCCGCTCCACGATCACCTGCCCGTCCTTCAGCACCAGCAGCGCATCGCTCCGGGTCTGCGCTGCCTCCTCCACCAGGGCGTCCAGGGCCTGCCCATCCACCCCCAGCGCAAACGCATCCCCCCGCGGGAAGAACCCGGGCGCCGGGCGATCCCCCTCGAAGAGCTGCGCCGTGGGCCTCCGCCGGACCGGCGCCGCGCTCGCCATCGGTGCGCTGGAGGCAGGCGGCAGCGCCACCGACCGCACCGGCTCCGGCACGCTGCCCGGGGACGCCGCGCACGGTGGGCACGGCACCGGCGCCGGGCAGGACGGCGGCGTGGCCCCGCATGCCCCCAGCACCGCGCCTAGTACCCAGGCCAGCCCCTGCGCCCCGGATCTCGTTTGTGCTCCAAATTTCTTCAAGCCAGCCATCCGGGCCCAGCATGGCAACAACCGCGGGGCCCTGTCGAGGCGCGCGGCTCCCCACAGCAGCACGCCGCGTAGTCTCGTTGAATCCTCGAAGAACCTTCGGCCCCGATGGCAGGCTATAACATCCCTACCATGCCCTCCTTGCCACGCCGGTCTCCCCTCCTCCAAGCGTCGATCCTGGCCATCGGAGCAGCGCTGGGGCTGGCCTGCGAGGGCTCCCCTCCGCCGGACGGACAGGCCCCTGGCGGCGCATCTGGGTCATCCGCGACCTGTACCCCTTTTCCATCGTGCTTCTCGCCGACCCCTGCCTCCGGTCAGGGCAGCTTTGTGGCCCAGGATGGTGCCAACAAGCGCGCCTTCACCTTCCAGCTCCCTGCGGATCCGGAAGGTGGTCTCGTGACCGTCGAGGTGACCGGGAAGCAGCTCTTCGCTGGCATCCGGGTTGCGGGGTCGGAAGGCACGTTCGTGGGCGCGTCCACCTCGCAGGGCCCCACCGCCCGGATGGCCTTCGTGGGGGAGCCTGGCGTCTCGTACGAGATCGAGCTCGAGGAGACCTCGGTCACCGCGACCGAGCAATCCCAGCCGGTCTCCTTCTCCTGGGCCCTGAAGTCTGTGGTTGATTGCTACGAACCCAACGACACCCCGCAACAGGCCCGCCCCATCCCGCTCGGTGCCGAGATCGAGACTCACCTGTTTGCAGGCTTCGTGTCGAACGATTGGCCCTCCTACGAGGCTCATCACGACTTCTTCGAGCTGAACGTGGACCGACCTGGCTTGCTTCGGGTGACCCTCCAGCCTGGTCCCGTCTCCATCGCCCTCGAGCTCTTCAGCGCCAGCTCCCCCGAGCAGCCCTTGAACGGCGCTCACACCCTGGACGCACCTGTGACCATCGAGAACGAGGTGTCGCCAGGTCGTTACCTCGCTCGCTTCAGCCCCTTCGTCTCTCTCTCCTACACCCCACAGCCCGATGACTGCGCGCAGTGCAACACCTACCGGTTCACCACCGAGCTGATCCACGCGGACGGCTCTGGCAAGGCAGATCAGCGATGCCAGGGCGATGGTGGACAGGGCGGGGCCTCCGGACAGGGGGGCTCTGCGGGGCAGAGCGGTGTGGGGGGCCTGGCAGGCAGCTCAGGCACAGCAGGAACCGGCGGCATCCAGGGCTGCGGATGGAACCCGGAAGCTGGCTATTACGAGTGCGGATTTTCCGGACCAGACCCCTCCTTTCAGGCCCCGATCGCCTGCCCTCTGGGGCTCAACGAGGGCGACCCCTGCGGCAAGATCACCGGCACCGGCTGCTGCGACGACGAGGGCGGCATCTGGTACTGCTCTGACCAGCAGGGTCAGCTCTCTCTCGTTCGCGATTTGTGCCTGGGCGGACAGGGCGGAACCTCCGGACAGGGGGGCTCTGCGGGGCAGAGCGGCTCCGCCGGGGCGGCTGGGGCTCCCGTCAAGGGCTGCGGATGGAACCCGGAAGCTGGCTATTACGAGTGCGGATTTTCCGGACCAGACCCCTCCTTCCAGGCCCCGATCGCCTGCCCTCTGGGGCTCAACGAGGGCGACCCCTGCGGCAAGATCACCGG
>JALOQB010000041.1 GCA_025453595.1 Polyangiaceae bacterium | reverse complement strand
AGATGTTGCCGTTGCCGTCGGTGGGAGGCACGTCGCCAAAGTGGCCAAGCAGCTTGATCTCCCCGCTCTCCTCGATGGCCCACATCTCCCCCGCGGTGTTGCCGGCCACCAGCACCTCCTTGTCCGGGGACAGGGTGCCGACGGGGGCAAAGGTCAGCCCGTAGAAGCTCGTGTCTTGACTCTGGCCCTGGGTCTGGAGCTGGATGGTCTGCACGCAGGCGACGGAATTCTCTTTGATTTCAAGGCGATAGACGAAGTTGTCGCTGACACCCCAGAGGCGCTGCTGGCTGTCCGCCGCGACGTCGGTCATGGTCGTGTCTTGCCCGTCGCCGCCAACGCACTCGAAGGCGCCGATCTCCTTGAGACCGTCTTCGAGCTTCTGCGGATCCATCTGGAACAGCGCGAGCTTGGAGTGAGCGTAGAGGACGAGGTCGTCGGTGCCAGGGCCGCCCCCCTGACCACCGGTGATGACGCCAGAGCCCGCCTGCCCCCCGGCCCCGCCGGTGCCTGCGGTGCCGCCCGCCCCGGCGCCAGCAGCCCCGCCGGTGCCGGCAGGCCCCCCTGCAGCGCCCGCCTGGACCGAGCCCCCCTGCCCTGCGGCGGGGTTGCCCGCGAAACCGTTGTCCTTGCCGGAAGCGCAGGCAGCCAGCGCGGCGAGAGCTACAAGAAAAGAAAGGGGGGCGATGCGGAGGCGCATGGAGGGAGTATAGCGGAAACCATGGCCTCTTGCCCCCTCGATGAGGGGGCAGCGGTCAGCCCTTGCGCATGGCGGGGACATCCGGCAGACCGCTCGATGTTGTATCGACGCGGAGGGCGCCCAGGATCCCGGAGAAGATCTGGGCCTCGTTCATGGTGCGGCCGGGGTCAGGGGCGCCGGAGATGGGGTCAAAGCCGTAGGTGAGGCAGGTCTTGGGGTCGACCCCTCCGAGCACCTTGTTGCCCTGCACCAGGGGGGAGAACATCAGCACGCCGTTGTTGAGGTCGTGGCCGCTGCCGAAGCCCTCGTCGTTCTCGACGCGATCCTTGGTGCGACCGAAGTCGGTGGCGACGTAGAGCAGGGTGCGATCCCAGAAGCTCTGGCCGCCGGCGAACTCCTCGCTCTTGAGGAGGGAGATCAGGCCCTCGACGACCTTGAAGACGCGGTTCCACATGAGGGCCTGGGCGGCGCGGTGGGACTGGTGGGAGAAGTCGAAGCCGATGGGCAGGTTGAAGAGGGCGCCGGGAGGGAGCCCCCCCTTGCCGAGCCCGCCGGCGGCCTCGTTGTAGGCGAGCTCGAAGTTGAGCCCGAGGGTCACGGAGACGCTGAGGCGCTGCTTGAGCAGCAGGAAGGCGAGGGCGGCCTGGGCGTCGAGGGGGTCGCGGTCAAAGTCGGGGAAGGCGTCGCGGACGCGCTGCGCGTCGGGAGAGGCCTGGAGACCGAAGGCCTGGAGCGGGTGCTGGGGGCTATCGGGCAGGAAGAGGAGGCGGTCGATGACGCTGGCCTGCTCGAAGGAAATCAGGCGCTGATCGCGCAGCTCGCGCCAGCGGTTGAGGAGGGCAGAATTGCGGTAGACGCGGCCCAGCTCGGAGGCCCCCTCCAGGCGCCCCCGGAGCGCGCGAGCGTCGGCCACCAGGTCGGCCTTGTCGCGGAGCGGCGTGCCCTTGGTCCCGTGGAGCGAGAGGGGCCAGAGGAGCGGATCGGCCACCACCTCGCCCATGGCGAAATCAGGGAGGGTGGTGTCGGAGCCGGGCTCGTTGAAGCCGAGGCCAGCGACCAGGTGAGCGTTGGGGAGCAGGGATTTCTTGCCGTAGTGGGCGGCGACCAGCTCTTGCAGGGTACGACCGCGCCAGGCCTCGTTGCCGGTGATCGAGCGGCGCTCGCCGACCGCGTGGTTGACGCTGGTGGTGGTCCAGGTGACGGCCATCAGGTCGGCGGCGTGCTTCTTGAGGAACGGGGCCTGGTCCACGTCGACCGCGTAGGGGAGCGGGCCCACCTTCTTGCTCTTGTAGTTGACGGCCCGGAAGGGCGAGCCATCGATGGCGGTGACCTGCTCGTCCGGGAACACGTTGAGCCGGGCGGCGTCGGGGCACTCGGAGGCGCGCACCGCCAGCACCGAGTCGATGATCGAGGCGCCGCCGGCCGCGGTGAGCACGATCAGGAAGCGAGGGTCCTCCGAGGGATCCTCGGCGCGCCCCTTGCGCTGGGCGATCAACCCGGACCCGGCCAGGGCGGCGCCCCCCAGGGCAGCCTTGAGGGCAGAGCGTCGAGAGAAACGTGGGGTCATCGGTGGGCTCCTCAATAAAAAAGGGCCTCGACGGAGGTCCCGAGGGCGTAACAGGAGAGGGTGGCGATGTCGCGAGGAGCGACCCCTTTGGCCTTCTGCTGGGCCACGAAGGCGACGATCTCGGCCTGCTCCTCCGGCGTCTCGTCGCGGCGAAGCAGCGCGTTGTGGAGCTTGCGCGCCAGCCGCCTCGCCTCCTCGTCGCCCACCGCGGGGCCCGTGAGGTCACCGAAGAGGGCGGGGTTCGAGGAGAAATCGAGCTCGGCCCGGCGGGCGCAGGCGAACAGCACGAGGCGATCCACCGCCGCAGGGCTGGACACCGAGCGGATCGGCAAGGGCTCGTGGATCCCCCGGTCGTAGGGCATCACGCCGCCGAGGGCGATGCGGTGCGCCGCGGCGCAGGGGGCCGAGCCCAGCTCGGTGCAGAGCTCGGAGGGAGGCAGCGCGAGGGCCTGGACCAGGTCGTTCTGCAGCCGGTCGATGCCCTTGAAGCGCACCCGCGCCTTGCGGGATTCACCCCCGGTGGGGAGCGGGGCGGGGGCCTCCGCGGAGGGCTCTGGAGAGCTGCACCCGCACGCCACCCAGACACCCAGGAAACAAGCTCGAATCAGGCGTTCAGGGGACACCGTACACCTCCGTATCGATGAGGTCGTGGAGCATGCGCTCGATGCCATAGTTGTGGGTGGTGCGGAGCCGGAGCGAGAGCTGGGCGAAGGTGGGCATCTCTTCCGGGGTGGGCGGGGCGCCGAAGAGCTCGCGCCAGTAGTTCATCACCAGCGTGTCGGCGAACTCGGTGCTGTTGGCGGCGACCTTGGCCCACTCGTTCAGGTTGGCGACCGGTTGCCCCAGGATGGCGCCGGCCTCCGGGGTCTTGACCAGGTCGGTCTTGGCCGCCCCCGGGAACTGGTAGAGCCGCTCGGTCCAGTAGGCCGTGAGGGTCTCGTCGAGCCAGCGCAGGCTGTCGAGCCCGCCGTAGCGAGAGAAGGGGTACGAGAGCGGGTCGAGGGTGCTGTGGCAGGACGCACACTCCGGGGCGGCGACGCCCTTGGCGTCGTAGTCGAAGGGCTCGCCGGGGATGGGGGCCATGCCCTCCTGGAGCGCGATGTCCCGGCCGAGGTAGGCGCGGTACGCCTGGGCCGCGGTGGTCCGGGGGATCGGGGTGAACATGGTGAAGGCCACCAGGAACCAGCGGGTCGTGATCATCCCGGCGCGGTGATCCTGATCGACGACCTGGGCGCCGTCCTCGCCTCGCTTGAGGAAATCCTGGATCGGCGACCGATCGAAGGTCTCGTAGGTGGTCGGAGGGCCGTCGATGCGCTCGACAAAGTAGCGCGCCAGGAGCAGGTCGCGGGCGTCGTGGTTGTCGATCTGGGTGTAGACAAAGAGCGCGTAGTCGTCCTCGTAATCGCCGAGGGGCACCGGCCCCGCGTCCTTGCCCGACTTGATGCTGGCGGAGGGCCGGATCTTCTTGTTAGCGAGGTTCCATACGACGCCATCCTTGCCCCGCCAGTGCTCGGACTTCATGCAGCCATCGAGCACCTGGTGCACGAAGGCCTTCGGGTCCGGCGCCGCCCGCAGCGCGGCTTGCTGCTCCATCGAGGCCGAGTGCCCGCAGAAGTCGAGGGACACCTTGCGGAGCGCGTAGGCCGCGTCGTAGCTGCACAGCGTGTAGCGCCCCTGCACCGAGGGGGAGCAGGGCCCCTGCTGCGGCTTGCTCAGCGGATCCCCCGGGGCTGACCCGAGCCGGATCTCGTCGGCGTTCGAGGCCCCATCGCCGTCCGAATCCTCTGCGTTCGCCGACGCCAGCGCCCCCGGCAAGGCCTGGGAGAACGCGTCGACCGCCAGGGGTCGGGGCGCCCCTGGCGCCAGGAATTTCTCGACGGTGCGCCCGAACGCGTTCCGGCCAGGGACCGCGTCGTGGCACGTGGAACACTCGGTCACCCCCTTGGCGCAGGCTGGCGCCTGCGGGTTCACCTCGCAGAAGATCTGCGTCGCCGGTGGCTGGGCCAGCGCCGCCCCCGACCCCAGCAGCACCCCCAGCACCGCCCGCCAGGGCAGCCTCGCTCGAACGCTCGCCATCGGGCCAACGTATCACCCCCGCCCTGATCACCACATCAAAACGACGCCGTCGACGCGACCCACGTCCCCAGCGCCGCCACCGCCACCGTCAGCGCCGCCGACCCCAGAAAACACCGCCTCGCCACCCGCTCCAGCCCCTCGGCCACCGCCGGCGAGGTCGCCTTCGGTACGGCGAGGTGCGAGAGCAGCCCCGCCCACGCCAGCGCCACCGCCCCCACCGCCAGGTGCTCCTTGCGCTCGAACATCCAGCCCACCGCCGGCGCCCGCTCGAACAGCACCGGCTTCACCTGCTCCCGGTAGCTCGGGTACAGCAGCGCCCCCGACAGCCCCACCACCGTCACCAGCACCGTCGCCCCCCACGCCACCCCCGGCGCCCGGCGACGGCGACGACGCAGCAGCCAGGCCGGATGCACCAGCGCCGCCGCCGCCAGCCAGCCCACGTGCCCGTGCAGCCGCTCCCACAGCCGGAACCCCAGCTCGCTCACGGCCACACCGCCGCCTGCACCACCAGCAACCCCCACGACGCCGGCACCGCCCAGCCCGCTGCACGCACCGCGCGCTCGCAGTCAGAAACGACCCACCTGTGCACCACCGGCATCCCCAGCAAGGCGCCGTACCCTGCCACCGCGAGCCGCCAGAAATAGGCGATCCGCGTCGACCACTGGACCAGCGTCGGCTCGGGCTCCCCCCCCGCCAGCGCCTGGCCGACCCGCAGCACCGCGTACAGCGCGACAAACAGCGCCAGGACCAGCGTCGCCGTCGCCGCCCGCTCGCCCCTCACCGGGCCTCCGCCGCGTGGCGGCGCACCCGGGGGCACTCGGGATCCGGCTGCATGGAATCTCCATACCATGCGGCGACCGCGCGGCACCCGCCGCGGCAGACGCGGCGCCAGGGGCACGAGGCGCAGGGCTCCGGGGGGGCGTCGGCGAAGGAGCGGAGGGCAGCGAGGGCGGGCTGGGAGCGGTAGGAGCCGGCGATCTCCCCGGAGAGCAGGCCCGTGGCGTCGAGGAAGCTGCAGCCAGCGACGCGGCCCTGGACGGTCGTCGCCGCCAGGTGGCGCCCCGCCTCGCAGCCGAAGACGCCGAAGCGCTCGGCGAGGGCGGGGTCGAGCTCGGAGCCGGCGAGCCAGGGGATCATCGAGCAGTCGATCCGCACCGAGAGGCCCGACGAGCGGACGAGGGAGGCCAGCAGCGCCGGGAGGGTGTCGATCTGGGCAGGCTGCAGGCGCCGCTCCAGGTAGTCAAGGCGCGCGGCGCGGCCCGAGGGCTTGTAGCGCAGCAGCTGGATCTCGCGGGCGCCGAGGGCGGCGGCGCGGGCGGCGGTGGCCTCGACCCGATCGAAGGTGCGCCGGGTGAGCACCAGGTTGATGCCGACGCGAACGCCGGCCTCGGTGAGGGCCTGGAGCGCGCGCTCCGCCATCGCCGCTCCGGCGACGCCGCGCACCTGCTCGTAGCCCCCGTCCACGCCATCGTGGCTCACGTTGACCTGGGCAAAGGCGCCCAGCCCCCGCGCGCGCTCCGGGGTCAGCCCCGCGCCGCTGGTGGTCATCACCGGGCTCATCCCCAGCCTGCGGGCCTCCCGCGCGAGGACCGGCAGGTCAGGCCGCAGCAGCGGCTCGCCGCCCCCCAGCGCCACCACGAACACCCCCGCCTCCGCCAGGGCACGGAGCCGCCCCAGCAGCTCGTCGGTCGAGGGCTCCTCCCCCTGGGGCGTCGCGTCGAGGTAGCAACCCGCGCAGCCCACGCTGCAGCGCTGGTTCACCGCGAGGTGCACCTCCACCGGGGCGGTCGGGGCATCTGTAGAGGATTTCCATAGATCTGCCCCCTCGAGACCGAGGCGCCGCGCCTGGTCGGGGTCAAGGGCGACCAGCACCGGCGGGTCGTCGAGGCGCACCCAGGCGCCGAAGGGTTCAAGGCGGGTCTTCATCGAGAGGAGGAGCGGGCTCGGTGGGCGCGGGCTCGGCAGGTTTGGCGGGGGCGAGGGCCGCGGAGACCGCGACCAGCAGGGCGCCGCCGGCCGTGGCGGTCAGGAACAGCAGGTCAACGACGCTGCCGACCGAGGAGCAGTTGGCCCCCCCGAGCGGGCGCACCACGAGGGGAGGAGGGGCCGTGTCGCCGGGCACAGAGGCGAGGGTGAGGCAATGCCCGCCGGTGTGCAAGGGTCAGCGGGGGAAGCAGGCGGAGAACTTGCGGAGCAGGGATCGATCGCCGCGGGTCTTCAGGCGCCCCGTGAGGACCGCCAGCACGGGGTTGCGCTTCTTCGAGACGATCTCCAGCCACAGCTGGCCGTCCGCCTCGACCCGCAGATCCGCCTCGCCGACGAGCCCCGGCTCGACCTCCAGGGCCCCGTCGTCGATGCGCACCGTGGCCTCCACCGGGTGAGCCCCCGAGAGGGCGAAATGGAAGGTGGCCTTCCAGCCCCGGGCAGGCCCCCGCTGGAAGGTGAGGGGGATGGAGCGAAAGAAGGAGCGCACGTCCGCCGGTCGCAGGCTGGAGCGGATGATCCGCGGTTGCTTGTGGGGGAAGCGCCTGCGGACGTGGGCCTCGGCGTCGGAGCCGGCCACGACGTACACCCGCTCCTCACGCTCCGTCAGCGGCCGCACGATCTCCCGCAGGTGGGCCTTTCGATCGCGGGCGAAGAGCCCCAGCACGTCGTCGCCGGCGGGGCACACCGCGACGCAGTAGGCCGCCTTGTAATTCGGCTTGTAGGCCAGGCTCTGCCACATCGATGCGGTCTCCGAGATCGAGACCCGATCCCGCAGGTCCTGCCGATCCCGGCTGTCCGCGACCTCCTCCAGGAGGTCGCCAAAGCCGGTCATGAACTCCCGGTAATTGTGGTCGTAACAGGCCGAGAACCGGAAGGCCCCGTCGGGCTCGATGGCCCCCACCGGGCAGGCCGCCACGCACAGCTTGCAGTCCACGCAGGGGTTGAACGAGAGCGGCTCCGGTTGCCCCTCCACCTCGACCTCCGAGATGACCGTCGCCAGCAGGATGAACGACCCGAAACGCGGGTGGATCACGTTCCGGTGCAGCCCCATGCGCCCGAGCTGCGCGGCGACCGCCACCACCTTGTGCGACACGATCCACCCTCGCCCCGGGAAGCTGTCCATCTCCATGGGGAAGGCCATCGCCGGGTTGATGCTCCGGAACCCTCGCTCGCTCAGCGCCGTCGCCAGGCGCCGCGCCACCTCGTCGGCCTCCTCGCCGACCCGGTGAAACTCGTGGTTCGCCACGCTCCGCCGCGGGCTCTGCGCGTTCGGCGGGTGCATCCTCAGCACCAGCGCGATCAGCGAGCGCGCCCCGGGCAGCGCCCCCAGCACCGAGGCCCGCTCCTCCGCCAGATCCGGGTGATCCAGCGACACCGCCCCCGCGTCATCCGCCCCCAGCGCCAGCGCCAGCTCCCTCAGCTCGGAGGCCCCCATGCGCCCACCTCCCGGCCTCGCAGGTCGCTCCCGCGCCGCTCGCACCGCGGGGTGCTCCCCTGCCCTCTTCTCCCCTCGCTGCTTCGTTGTTCCCGATTGCATGATGATCATCATTCCTTTCGACAAAAAAAGAGACCCGCGAGCAAATCATTCAGCCCCGGGCGACCCCCCTGGCCGCCTGCAGGATGCGCTCGGCGAGGGCCTCGTCGTCGACCAGGCGGCCCAGGACCACGGCCCCGACCATCGCGGAGGAGATCGCGAGGGCGCGGTCGCTCGGCTCGCGGCAGGGAGCGCCCGGGTGGAGCTTGCGTTCGATCAGCGAGAGGAGACCCCGGGCGGCCCGGGTGAAGGCGCGGCGGACAGGGGCTGGCTGGCGAGCCCCGTCGGTGCCCAGCGCCGCCACCACGCACCCGGCCGCAGGGCGCTGCAGGTGCCCCCGCGAGAGGTAGAGGTCGAGGGCCTCGTCGAGAGGACGCCCCTCGCCAAACACCTGCTCACCGGTCTGCTGCGCGGCCGCCAGGATGGCCTCGGCCACCAGCTCGTCGCGCCCCTGAAAGTGAGCGTAAAACCCACCGTGTGTCAGGCCCACCGCCTTCATCAGCGCGGGGATGCTCACCCCGTCGAGCCCGTGGCGCCGCAGCCCCTCGGAGGCCGCCTTGACGATCCGGGCACGGATCGCTTCCTTGTGCCCTTCCGGGTATCGCATGAAGGTCATCATATCAAAACGCTTCGAGCGCGCAAGGTCGCTCTGGTCCTGGGGCCAGGGAGCAGGAAAGGGCTTCCCTCGGGGGGTGACAGGGGGCATGGTGAGTCGAGATCTCTTCGATGCGCCCGGAACCGAACCTGTCTGCCACGTTCACCATCGACACCTCGACGCCGCCGCTGGTCATCCTGACCATGCGCCAGGGGATGGCGGACGAGGATTACAACCTGATGTTCGAGCAGTGGCAGCGGATCCTGGAGCGACGCCAGACCCTGATCGCCATCACCGACGCGAGCGTGGTGAACGAGCGAGGTTCGCCGAAGCAACGGGCGATCATCGCGGACTGGACCCGGGGCATCGAGCCGCTGGTGAAGAGGTACTCGAAGGGTCATGCGGTGGTGGTGCAGAACGCGCTGGTGCGGGGGGCCCTGACGGCGGTGGGCTGGCTCCACAAGACGCCGGTGCCGGAGGCCTATTTCAGCCGCCTCGACGAGGCCGTCGACTGGTGCGTGGAGCGGCTTGAAAAGGAGCAGATCCCGGTGCCCTCGGCGATGCGTCGGCTGGGGACGAGGCGCTGACGATCGTCAGCGGAAGCGATCGGTGGCGCCGATCAGCTCGTGGACGATGCCGGGTTCGAGGGCCGAGTGGCCCGCGTCGGGGACGACCTTGAGGGAGGCCTCGGGCCAGGCCTGCGCCAGCTCCCAGGCGCTGACGGCGGGGCACACCACGTCGTAGCGCCCCTGGACGATGACGCCGGGGATGTGGCGGATCTTGTGGACATTGGCGAGCAGCGCGCGCCCCCCCTCGACCCACCCTCCGTGGACGAAGTAGTGGCACTCGATGCGGGCGAACGCGAGGGAGAAGGCGTCGCCGGCGGTGCGCTGGATCAAGTCTTCGTTGGGCAGCAGGCAGCTGGTGCGGCCCTCCCAGACGCTCCAGGCTCGGGCGGCCTCCTGGCGCACGACGAGGTCATCGCTGGTCAGGCGGCGGTGGTACGCGTGGAGCAGGTCACCCCGCTCGGCCTCGGGGATCGGGGCCAGGAAGTCTTGCCACGCCTCCGGGAAGAGGGCACCGGCGCCGGACTGGTAGAATCAGTCGATCTCCTGCTTGCGGAGCAGGAAGATGCCCCGCAGCACCAGCTCGGTGACCCGCTCCGGGTGGGTCTCGGCGTAGGCGAGGGCCAGCGTGCTCCCCCAGGAGCCGCCGAAGACCTGCCAGCGGTCGATGCCCAGCTCCCCTCGCAGCCGCTCGATGTCGGCCACCAGGTGCCAGGTCGTGTTCGCGTCGAGCGAGGCGTGGGGCTTGCTCTTGCCGCAGCCTCGCTGGTCGAAGAGCACGATGCGGTAGCGTGCTGGATCGAAGAACCGGCGGTGCTTGGGATCGGTGCCGCCCCCGGGCCCCCCGTGCAGGAACACCACCGGCTTCCCCCCGGGGTTGCCGCTCTCTTCGAAGTAGATCGTGTGGCCGTCCCCCACGTCGAGAAAACCGGTGCGGTGGGGCTCGATCTCCGGGTACAGCGTTCGGCGTTCGCTCATGACCCGGCACTGTACTCGCTCACCGTAGCCCGAAGGAACCCAGGTAACCGGGGTCGCTGAGGTACAGCGCGAGGTAGGCCACCGCCAGCACCGACGCGGCCCCCAGCGCCGCCAGCAGACCCCGCCCGATGCGCCCCGGCGCGAGGCCCGCCCGCACCGCGACCACCGCCCGCTCCACCGCCAGCACCCCGGCCCCCAGCGCCGCGAACGGCGCCGCATCCATCCCCTCCGCGTACAGCCGGGCCAGCCCCGCCCCCCCCGCCACCAGCACCCCCACCACCGCCAGGCTCGTCCCCAGGCCCGCGCGGAGGGAGGCGCCGGGGCTTGTATGGGTTTTCCATAGTCCCAGGAGAGCGGCCACCCCCAGGGCGGCGAGGGGCAGGGCGGCGGCGTCGCGGAGGCGCCGCAGGCGGCCTTCGAGCAGGAGGGATCGCTCCACGGTCGGGGCGAGCCCGGGGAGCTCGGCGACCAGGGCGCGGGCCAGGGCGTGCTGCCGGAGCTGCTGGTGAGCCTCGACGGCGAGGGCGAGGCCCCGGGCGCGGAGGGGTCGCTCGAAGGCGTCGCCGCGGGCCAGCAGCAGCGCCGGCGGGAGGGCGTCGGCGGGGCGTTCGAGGCGGGCCCAGGACTGGGCCAGCAGCAGCAGCGCCTCGGCCTGCACGGGCCCGGCGGGGAAGCGCCGCGCCTCGTCAAGGAAGGAGGCCAGGGCGCCCGGGTCGGCGCACCGCGAGGGGGAGCGGCGCATGCGTTCGAGGGCCTGCAAGGGGGCAAAATCCCCCTCGGCGTGGGCGCGCAGGTGCTCGCTGCGGAGGCGCGCGTGGAGGTCGCCGGGGCGCAGCCGGAGGGCCTCCTCGTAGGCGCGTGTCGCGGCGAGAAAATCGAGGGATGCCTCGGCGCGCTGGGCCTGCTCCAGCAGCGCGTCGGCCCCCTCGGCGCGGGCCAGCGCGGGGTGGCCCAGCAGGGACAACGCGAGGAGCAGGGCGAGGCGGTTCACCGGGAAGACGGCGAGAAATAGACTACACTCGGCCCCCGTGAAACGGCTATCGCTCGCCACTGGCCTGGGTTTGCTGGCGCTCTCCCCGGGCTGCAAATGCTCCAACGACCGACCTTACGTGCCGTACACCATCGACAGCGCCACGCCCGCCACGAGCGGCGCGGCGGCCCCCACGGCGGCCCCCTCGGCCCCGGCCCTCCAGCCCATCGACGGCGGCACCTTCGCCCGCGTGGCGGCCCAGCAGGCCCCGCCCGGGACCGCCACCTGGACCCTGGGCAAGATCCCCGTCACCGCGCCGCCGGGGCGCTTCTTCCTGGCAGGCCTCCCGTCCGGCGAGGACACCGCGGTGGCCTTCGTCGGCGATGGCGGCTCGATGGCGGGCGAGGTGGTGCGCTACACGATGACCGAGAATGGACGGGTCGTCGGGCCCCTCACCCTGGCGAGGTTGCCCGAGTGGATGCCGGTCGGGCAGGACTGCACCCACATCCCGGGGCTCTCCCAGGCGGGCCCCGGCACCCTCTGGCTCGACGTGGCCTCCGTGTGCCAGAAGGGCGTCAAAGGGCCCAACAGGTACCTCGCCGCCATCGCGTTCAAGGGCGAAAAACCGGGTGTCAAAATCGACCTGAAGGTGAGCGACCCGGCCCCCGGAGAGCGGCTGGCCTTCGACGCCGACGCCAGCGATCAGGACAAGGACGGCGCCGACGATCTGCTGCTCCAGATCGCGCTGGAGGGCGCCCCCCAGCCCCTCAACGCCTCGCAGCGCACCTCCGTGCAGCTCAAGTTCTTCGCCCGGGCGGCGGGCATGTCCCGCGACACGCAGGAGCCCGGGCTGGGCCTCCGCAACCTTGGCTCCTGGTTCGCCTCCCAGGCCGCGCGCCGCGACGCCGCCGAGGGGGCGCTGGCCCAGGCGCGCCAGGCCCGGCGCCTCCAGTCGTTGATCTGCAGCGAGCACGGGGCGCCGGTGATCGCGATGGGGGATGGCTCTCCCCTGCCCTGCGGCGAGACCTCCGCCGCGGACGAGCTGCGCTACGCCGAGGCCCGCGCCCTGGTCACCCGCGGCGAGCTCGCCCAGGCCTTCGCCATCGCCGCCCCCTGGCGCGACGCCAAGAGCCGCCCTCGCCGCCTCGCCGACCTGGACAAGGCCATCGAGGACGCCGCCAGCCCCAGAAAGGTCAACGGTCGCCCCCTCAAGGTCAGCCCCGTGCCGCACCGCACCGCCCTGCCCATCGCCTTCGACGACCGGGGCATGCTCCTCGTGCTCTCCCAGGAGGGCGTCGTCGAGGTGGACCCCGCCTCCGGCGCCGAGAGCCCCTCCCAGGCCCCCCGCTGGAACCCGCTCGCCGAGCTCGTCGGCGACATGCAGGTTCATGGCGCCGGGGACGACTGCAAGGCCGGCTTTCTCTGGGTGCAGATCCAGAGCTCCAGCCCGCGCAAGCTCCCCGCCGCCCCCCCCGGCTCCCTCGGCCCCTCCTGCGCCCCCTCCGCCCTCCTCCCCCTGCTGGATCGCAACGCCGATGGCCTCACCGTCGCTCTCCAGGGCGAGCCCTACCACATCGTCAAGGAGGGCGATCGCCTCCAGCCCGCCCCCTGGCCCTCCTCCCGGGGCGGCCAGGGCACCGCGCGCTCCCCCGACGGCCGATGGACCGCCCTCGCCAGCTCCGACCGGCTCCTCCTCCGCAGCCCGGATCGCTCGGAGGTATGGAAGCCCTCTACACGTCTCTTCCTGACGGCCTGCACCGCGGCCAACGACGGCAAGGCGGCGGCCTGCCTGCTGGAGCGCGGCGTCGTGCTGCTCACCCCCTGAACCCGGGCCGGGCGCCTCAAAAAGAAACAGCAGGACGCCAGGGCCCGGGGTGATAAAAAACGAGACAGCTCAGCCCCGGCTCGCCTCTTCGAGGGAGGCGATGTACTTGGGCAAGGCGACGCTGACGACCACGCCGAGCTGGGCCTTCTTCTTGTCAACAAGGATACCTGCGCGGTATCGCCCGAGGGGGATGACGACGACGAGTTTATCCCCGTCAAGATCCAGGAGATAATACTTGTTGAGGGCGGGGAAACCCGACTCTGCGAGGGTCTCGCTGATGAGATCGGTGATCCGGTTGAAGAGGGCGGTGGCGACCGGCTGGGAGTTGTAGCCGGCGATGGACATACCATCCTCGACGCTCCAGACGTCGGTGGCGAGGAGGCCGGTGCCGAGGGATTCACGGAGCTTGTTGACGGCGGTGTTGGCTTTCTCGACGTTGATGATCATTTTTTTTCCCTTGGGTTGTTCGATCAAAGAGGGTTCGCTCTCCGGTGGGGGCGGGGCCGGCGGAGGCGGAGAGCGGAGGGCCGGAGAGGGTGGGAAGATGGAGGGGGGGCGAGGGGGCGGCGGCGCCGAGGAGCGCTGGACCGGCCCACGGGCCTGCTCGTCCTGCAGCCGGAGCGCCTCGAGGATCACCGCCGAGAGGGGGAGGTTCAGGCCCAGGCTGACCACATCCCGGCGCTCCACCATGTCGACCCGCACGTCCGGGAGGCCCACCAGCGCGTGGGCCGCCTCCTCCCCGGAGAGCTCGCCCAGCTCGGCGAAGACCAGCTCCCCGTCCAGGATGTGCATGCGCCCGCTCTGCTTGCCCGAGCGCAGGATCAGCTCGCAGGTCACCCGCTCCATCGAGATCAGCTGGAGAAAGGCGACGATGGAGATGCCCTCGACCCGGGCGCGCTTGGCGGTCAGCTCCTCCTCGATGGCGCGCTGCACTTCACCGAGGTCAACGGGCTTGCGTAGCACCCGGTACACCCCTGATTCTCGCAGACGCATGCGCGCGTCGATGGAGGGGATCGCGGTCATCACCAGCGTGGGGATCTCCCGCCGCGACGACAGCATCCAGGCCAAAAGCTGGAAGCCGTCCACCACCGGCATCCGCAGGTCGGTGAGCAGCAGGTGCACCGGCTCCGCCTGCAAGACGGCCATGGCCTCCTGGCCGTTGGAGGCGATCTTCAGCGCGTACCCGAGGCGGAGCCCGTCGGCCCGGAGGCCGTCGGCCAGGCTGCGGCAGAACAGCGGTTCGTCGTCGACCAGCAGCACCGTTTTTCGCTCTTGCACCATGCGCTCAACCTCCGCCCGGGGGCGATGAAGCAGGGACCAGGGGGAACCGCAGCTCGAAGGTGGTGCCCACGTCGGGGGCGCTGAACACCTCGACGGTCCCCCCCATGCCGGAGACCAGCTTCTTGACGATGATCAACCCGAACCCCATGCCGCCGGCCCGGGTCGACGAGAAGGGGAAGAAGAGGCGCTCCCGCTGCTCGCGGGTGAGGCCTCGCCCGTTGTCCGAGACCCGCAGGTGGGCGAAGCGAGCGCCGGCCCAGGCGTCCAGGACGATCTGGGGGCGCGCGGTCTCTCGCACCGCCTCGACCGCGTTGGTCACCAGGTTCGCCACCGCCTGGCGCAGCGCGCTGGGATCGACCCGGCAGAAGGCCGGCGAACGCCCCGGCGACAGGCACCGGAGCTCGACCCCCCGCCCCTCCACCTCCCGCGAGAGGATCGCCGCCTGGCCCTGGCACTCCTGGACCAGATCGACCACCACCTGCTCCAGCGAACCGACCCCCAGGAAGGTCTGCATCAGCCGCAGGATCTCCTGCATGCGCAGCGTCTCCGACAGGATCTCGCTCAGGTACTCCCGCTGCCGCTCCGGCGAGAACTGATCGAGGTTGTCCCGCAGCACCGTGGCCGCCATCTTGACCGAGTTGATCGGGTTCCCCAGCTCGTGGGCGACCCCGGCGAACGCATGCCCCAGGTTGTTGGCCACGATCATCCCCTCGGCGGCCCGCTGCAGGTGGAGCCGATCGGACACGTCCCGGAGGATGATCCACTGGGAGCCGTCCGGGAGGTCGTACACCGTGAACCCCACGTGCCGGTCCCCCACCTGCACCGAATCCCCCACCAGCAGCGACGACGAGCTCCTGGGCCTCCCCCCTGCCCAGGGCCGGAACAGCGTCTCGACCATCGCCCGATCCGGCTCCGCATCCAGCAGCTCCCGCGCCTTGCGGTTGCAGAACAGCAGCCCCTCCCCGCCCTCGCGGAAGCCGATCACCCCCAGCTCGATGATCGCCAGCACCTGCGACAGCGCCTCCGGGGTCAGCGCCTCCGTCACCCTCATCTCGCCTGTCTTCTCCAAGCTCCCCCTCACCTCGCCGTCCCGCTCCTGTTTCAAACCCGCCGGGGTCGATTTTTTACTCTAACCAAACCTGCCCTCGCCGGGGAAGCATCTTATCCAACCACATGCACCGCCAGAGAGAATACATCGCGGGGGTACGGTTGATTTGCCCACATCTACCACTCTATTTATCGAAGCCCCGGGAACGATCTTGCGCAGGGGGAGGGCCCGGTGCGAAGGTCTCTGGTTGGGAAGAACAGGAACGCAGGGGCAGGTCACAGTGGACCATCCCCTGCCCCAACCTCGGGAAATCAAGGGTCGGGGCGGCGCTCTGGAGACGAGCAACGATGAGGGTTCTTGGAATTGTATCGCCCAAAGGAGGGGTGGGAAAGACCACGCTCGCCCTCAACCTGGCCTACGCGCTGGCGACCCGGGGCTGGCGCACCGCGTTGCTCGATGTAGACCCCCAGGGAGGGGTGGGCCTTTCGCTGGTGGGTCGGGCCCGGGAGGCCCCCGGTTTTGCCGGCTGGCGCGCGGGAATTCCCCTGGAATCCTGCCTTGTCCCCACCCGCAACACCCGGCTCACCTTGCTGCCGGTCGGGGCCATCCCCTGGGGGAACGTGGTCACCTGGTCCTCCTCGCTGGCCGACGGGGTCGAGCTGTGGCGCCTGATCGAGGCCCTGCAGGGGCGCCAGGATGTGTTGCTGATCGACACACCCTCGGGCCTGCTGGGGCCGACCCTGGGGGTGATCCGTTCCGCGACGGACCTGCTGCTCCCGGTGCAGGCCGAGCCGCTGTCGCTGCGGGCGATCCCCCAGCTCCTCGAGGTGCTGGCGACGCAGCAGGACAGCAGGCCGTCGGCCCGGCTGCTCGGGGTGGTGCTGACGATGCTGCGGTTCCGGGAGGAGACCCCCCTCTCGGTGGCCCAGGAGGCCTGGGAGCTGCTCCCCGAGCGGCTGCTGCTGGAGGCCTTTGTCCCCCGGGATCCGTCGCTGGTGGTGGCGAGCGCCAAGGGGGTCCCGGTGGGGCTGCTGGGGCGCCGCCCGCCGCCGGTGACGACCGTGTTCGATCGGATCGCCCAGGAGCTGGAGCCGAGGCTAGGCCTCGCGGAGGAGTCGGATGACGAAGCCATCCCTCTCGTGGATTGACCCCCAGGATCTGCAACGGCTGCTGGCGCGGGTGAGCAGCCCGGAGCCCGCGCCCAGGGCGGCGACGGAGGCGCCGGTGCCGCTGTCCAGCCGCGCCTCCCGGACCCGCACGCTGCCCCCGCCGATGCTGCCGGCGCCCTCGCTGGTGGATCCGGACTCCAGCGCGGGGCGGCTGCCCGAGTTCTCGCCCCCGCCGGGCGGCCTGGAGGAGCGCCTGCAGGCCTTCCTCTCCTGGGTGAACCTCGGGGTGGGCCCGCTGACCGCCTTCGTGGCCGACGAGAGCGGGCTGCCGCTGGCCTCGCTGGCGGACGACGAGCTGGTGGCGGTGACGGCCCCCTGCATGGCCACCTTCAAGCACCTGGGGACGCTCTCCGGGGGCGAGGCGCGGGGGCGCATGACCCTCGTGGTGGACCAGGACCGGCAGCTCCACGTGGCCGAGGCGTCCTGCCCCTGGGGGCGCTTCAACGTCGCCATCCTGACCCAGACCGGCATCCCTGACACCACCATGAAGATCCTCCAGCGGGGCCTCGTCGCCGCGCTCGCCGAGCCAGGAGAAGAAGGATGAGTTCGCAGTTTCTCGACCGGATCGCCGAGGATGTCCCCTCGCTTCGCACGGCCTTCATCACCGCCATGCCCGACTGCCTCCTCTTCGCCTCCTGGCAGACCAAGGAGAGCGAGGTGGACGTCGAGGAGGTCGCCGCTTACTTCGGCGACCTGGTGCGCTCCAACCGCCAGGGGCTCAAGGCCCTCAAGACCTGGTCATCGGAGATGCAGGTCACCATCGAGTCCGCCGACTCCCTCATCATCCTGCGGGAGCTCAACGCCGACTTCGTGCTGGGCACCATCTTCGAGCGGAGCGCCCCCCTCGGCATGGTCCGGCTCCACCTCAAGCGCATGGTCGAGCGGGTGACCGCCCAGCTCCCCAAGGTCACCATCGCCGAGCGCCCCCGGGGCGCCCGCATCCTTGAATTCCTCGAGCGCTACGCCCCCGACCCCCACGCCATCCTCCTGCGCATCTCCCTGCGCACCGGCATCACCCCCGAAGAATTCCAGACCCCCGAGAAGCTCTCCGCCGAGCAGATCGTTCGCCTCGAGGAGGCCGCCTGCAAGCTGCTCGGCCTCAAGCAACTCAACCTCTGAACCGGGAGCGCGCATGGACCGCCTCAACCCCCTCCGCTCGGTGCTGACCGGCCACGACCTCACGTTCCTCGCCGGCGTCCCCTTCGTCTACCACTGCCATCACTACAACCTGTTCCACGACCAGACCCTCGACGACGCCCTCGGCGAGGAGCTCGGCGCCCAGGTCCGCTTCCGCGCCGCCCGCTCCGCCTGCAGCGAGCTCCTCCGGGCCCTCGGCTCCGTCCTCGGCGCCTCCACCCCCCCCGAGCGCGCCGAGCTCGCCTCCCTGCTGCTCCCCTGGATGGGCCACGGGCGCATCGCACTATCGACCAGCAACACCGGGGGTGAGGCAACAGGGACCCACCTCCACTATGGCTTCTCCTGGAGGGAAAAATACGGCGAGCGGGTGCGCCGCGAGGCCCCCGCCGACAGCTTTGCGGCGGGGTTTGCCGCCGCTGCGTGCGAGTTCATCGAGGGGCTCCCGGGGGGCGAAATCGTCGCCACGGAAGATCAATGCATCGCCCTCCGGGACCCGGGCTGCCACTTCACGCTGCGGCGCACCGGGCGCGCCGAAACGTCGGCCCCCGTGGTGGATCTCGCGGCGACCGAGGGGCTGGTGGGGGCGACCCTGGAGGGCCTCGACGAGGCGCGGATCGCCGCGATCGCCGCGGGGCTCCGCGACTTCGTGAAGGGCGTGGCCGGGGACGAACGAGGGGTCATCGCGGCCTTCGGCGTCTTCGTCACGATGCACCTGTCGAATTACTACAACGAGACCATCTACGAGGCGATCCACCACGTCGAGCGCAGCCAGCCGGCGCTGCTGCCGGTGGCCGAGACCCTCTTCCGGGAAGCCGGCGTCCAGTGCGTCTTCAACACCTTCGGCAACATGCTCCTGTCCCCCGAGTGGGAGGGCCTCGTCGGCGCCCCCTCCGGTGACCCCTTCGAGCTGCTGTCGTCCTGCTGTGCCATCGCCCGGGGCCTGGGTTTTGGCCACTGGATCCTCCACGAGTACGACCCCGGCAAGCGCCTGGTGCTCCGCGCTCCGGTCGACTACGAGGTGCCCTTCTACCTGCGGCGTTACGGCCGCTCCGGCAAGCCTCGCTGCTACGTGCTCCAGGGGGCGGCGCTCGCCATGGCGGTGCTGGCGCATCAGGTCCGGTGGCGCGAGAGCCCGAGGCTCACGGAAGAGTTTTACCTCTCCCTCTTCCGGGGCAAGGTCGCCTGGGCCGCCGAGCAGACCCTCTGCCCCACCCGCGGGGACGCCTGCTGCGAGGTGGTGGTCTCGGCCCGATGAGCGCCGTGCTCCCGGTCCTCACCCGGGATCACGCCTGCGTGCGCGGCATGAACTGGCGCTTCGATCTGCCCCCTGCGGCGATCGAGGCGGCCCTGGACGCGCTGCCCTCGGCGGGCTTCCTCCCCTGCCCTTCGCCCGAGGCGCTGCCCTCCTTCCAGAGCCCGGAGGGCCACCGGGTGCTGCTGGTGCGCCGCACCGGGCGCGCCCAGATCCGGGTCAGCTACACGGTGCCCGAGGGGCAGCGGCGTCTGGCCGCGGAGGCGGTCTTCACCGCCGTGGTGCGGGCGCTACGGCCCGCGGGGCTCACTGCTTGGTGAGGTCGGCGGCGTCGCGGGGCAGGATCTTGTTGTTGTTGAAGCTGTAGTGGAGCACGCCCGCGACGAACGGGAAGGCGGTGCCCACCGGGAAGCTGTTCTGCGGGTACGCGAACAGGAAGTCATCGATCCGCAGGTTGCCGGTCACGGCGAACTCGTTGAAGTTCTGCGGCGCGTCCGGGTTGGCGTTGACGACCGAGACGCCGTTCACGCGCACCAGCATGCCGCGGTACCTGAGCGCGTTCGCGCCGTTGGTGGCGATCGAGGCCGGATCGGCCACCACGACCGGGGCGATGGGGTTGCAGACGCCGGTCTTGGTGAAGGTGAGGCCCGTGAGCTCCAGGAGCCCCTGGAAATCCTCGACCTTGCCCGACACGTCGACCTGATCCAGCACCGCGACCGTGGGCTGCGCCGACCCGAGGAAGGCGAAGATGCCCGCGAACTCGTTGCGGGTCGGGTCCTGGACCCAGAGGCCATTGCCGCTGGCGCCGGGCTTGCGGATCGCCGTGACGCACAGGCCCTTGATGTCGACCGAGGCGCCCGGCTTCACCGTGCCGTCCAGGATCTTGTCCACCGTGGTCTGCAGCGCCGGGCAGGGCGTGGCGCCGGGGTTGGCGTCCGCCGGACACAGGTCGCACACGTCCCCCTTGCCGTCGTTGTCGCCGTCCGCCTGGTCCGGGTTGGGAGCCGAGGGGCAATTGTCCTTGGCGTCCGCCGTGCCGTCGCCGTCCAGATCGCCCTGCACCAGCGGGCAGTCGGTCGAGTTCGCCTTGAGCGGACAGGGGTCGCAGGCGTCCCCCACGCCGTCGCCGTCGCTGTCCCCCTGCTTGCCGTCGTCGATGGGCCGGATGGCGCTGAAGACCTCGGGGCAGAGGTCCGTCGCGTCCGGGATCCCGTCGCCGTCGCTGTCGCTGGCCGAGGGGATGCCGGTGAACTGGCTCGGGCGGAAGGGCACGCAGGAGGGCTCGTCCGCGGGCGTGCCGCAGAAGAACAGCTCGTAGAGCTCCTTGGTGCCGTTGGACGAGACCGAGTTCTGCAGCTCCTGGATCGTCTTGCCGGTCTCGCGCTTGGCGCAGATCTTCTTGCTCGACCCGCACACGTCCAGCGTCTCGCAGCCCGCGCCGCCGTCCGGCGAGAGCGCGTCCACCAGATCCCCCTCGCCGTGGAGCACCAGGCCCGCGCGCAGCACCAGCGCCACGTCCTCGGTCCGTGCCCGGATCACCGCGTCGAAGGGCTGCTTGTCCTTCCCGTTCCAGACGGTGATGTCGGCGAAGTAGCCGGTCTTCAGCGCGCCGATCTTGTCGCCGCTCGCCACCAGCGCCGCCGCGTCCTCGGTCACCATCCGGTAGAGCTGGTAGTCGCTGAAGAACCCGCCCAGGTTGTTCTTGTTGTACTCATCCGCGCAGGCCAGCTCCCGCAGCAGGTTCATGCTGCCGGAGGCCGTCCAGTCCGTCCCCAGCGCGATCTGCACCCCCACCCGCGCCGCCGTCGTCACGTCCGCCGTGAACCCGTACAGATCGATGTTCGACCGCGGCGACCAGATCAGCCCCGTCCCGTCGTTCGCCATCGCCGCAAAGCTCGTCGGGAACAGGCCCACCCCGTGGATGATCGCCGTCTGCGGCTGCAGGTAGTCCACCTGCGCGTCCACCCCGTCGGTGCAGTCAAACTCGTTGTGCGCCGCGTCGCTGATGCCCTCCGCCACGTGCGGCAGGTACGCGATCTGCGTGTTCACCGTGTTCTGCGGCGTGAACCCCGAGTACGTGCAGGTCGTCTTCAACGACCCGTTGCTGTCCCCCAGCGGAAAGGTGTCAAGATCGACCTGCTTGGACAGGCCCAGACCCTCCTGGCCGTTGGCGCGATCGACGTTGCGCATCAGGCCCTTGCCCTCGCCCGCGCCGGCCGTCGAGGTGGCGCCGCCCAGCACGAAGCGGATCTCGCCGATGGATGCCACGTCCCCCGCGGGGGAGCCGCCGGGCGCGGTGATCTTGGGCTTGCCGTTGGCCCCGGTGCGCCACTCGTGCCGGTGGTCGTAGCGCACGTCCCCGTGCTTGCGGGGCTTGAGCTGCGCGAAGGTGATGTGGTCGTGGGTGTTGATGAGCGCCGGCGAGACCACGCCGTCCGGGCAGGTGATCACCGTGGCGTCCGCGTAGCCCGGGGTCGCCGCGCAGTCGCAGCCGACGCACTGGAGCACGCCGGCGGCGCTGATGACCACCTCGCCGGCCTCGTAGACCGCATCCTGGCCGATCACGCGGCCCCGGATCACCTTGGCGGTCCCGCTCCCCTTCTTCACGTCGCACACGCCGCCGGTCGTCGCCGGGATCGCCGCGCCGCACTGCTGCACCGGCAGATCGTTGCTGGGCCCCCCGGCGCTGCCCCCCGCGCCGCCGCCGGCGCTCCCGCCAGCCCCGCCGCCGGCGCTCCCGCCCGCACCCGCCGGATCGCTGCCACCGGCGCCCGCAGGATCGGAGCCACCCGCGCCAGCAGGATCGCTCCCGCCCGCGCCAGCAGGATCGGAACCACCGGCGCCCGCGGGATCACTGCCGCCCGCGCCCGCAGGATCGCTCCCGCCCGCCCCCGCCGGATCGCTGCCACCGGCGCCCGCAGGATCGCTCCCGCCCGCGCCAGCAGGATCGCTCCCGCCTTGCCCCGCGCCCGCGGTGCCCGCGGTGCCCGCGGTGCCCGCGCTGCCGCCTGTCCCCGCGGTGCCGGCGGTGCCACCGCTGCCTGCGCCGCCCGAGGCGGTGCCGCCCTGGCCCGCGGGAGAAGGAGTGTCCTCGCCGTCATCGCCCCCGCAGGCAGCGCCAAGGATCAGCACCGCGGGGAGCAACAGCAGCGAGGAGAGACGACGGGAACGGGAAGGGAAAGCCGGGCGTGAGGTCATGGGAAACTCCGTGAGAGAAGACGGTAGACCGGAGAAGAATCCGTCGCTGCAACATACGCGAAACTAACGTAAGGTGCAGGCTCGATGAGCCCGCGCCCCCCGCTGACCCCCGAGCTCCGTCGGCGCATCGGGCTCCCTGTTTCCACCACCCGCCCTTACCCCTGGCCCATGGCCTTGCTGATGGTGCTCCTGGGGGTGGGGCCCCTCTGGATGGCGGGCTATCGCTCCCTCGCCTTTGCCTTCATCGCCGTGGCCCTCGGCGTGCTCCCGGCGCTCCGATGGTTGGAGCAGAAAGAACACCGCGAGCGCGAGCGGCTCTACCATGAAGGCAAGGAAGGCTTCGCCGTCGTCACCGAGGTGGAGCCCGCCGGAGAGCAGCGCAACGACCACCTGGTCCGGCTCGAGATCTTCGCCTCCGGCGCCGTGGTCAAGACCTCGATCCTGGGCTCTCCCCTGGCCCGCAAGGGCCTGGGCCCGGGCGACGACGTTCGAGTCATCTACGACCCCCAGGACCCTCGCCGGTGCCTCCTCATCGAGCGCACCCAGCGCCCGGTGCTGGACGCGGAATTCTGAGCAACTGCCCCTTAACTTCCGCTGGCGTCGGGCCGAGCGCGCGGGCTCGGGCTCGGTGCCCCGGTGAGGCAGCGCCGGGTTGCCTCGATCCTCCGGCAAGGGCGTGGCGTCCGCCGGGATCGGGGAACTGTTCCCCTCGGGCCCGCCCTCCGGGAGCGGCGTCCCGGTGGCCCCCGGGATCGGCGTCCCGTTCGCCGAGCGCCGCGCCGCCGTCAGCCGCGAGATCGACCCCCGGTTGTCGCCGTTCAACCGGGCGGCTTCCTCGAGCCAGCGGCCGATCACCGCCACCGGGCGCTCCCACCCGGGCTCCAGCATCGGGAAATGCGCATGCTGGGCGAACTCGACGTAATCAGCTCGATAGCGGGAGGCTATCAATCGCTGGCGGCTGGGCGGGGTGAGGCTATCAAAGGTGGAGGAGACGACGAAGGTGGCGCAGGAGACCTTGCGCTCCTCGACGGGGATGCCGTTGAGGGCCATCTCGCGGGTGGCGGTGGCGGACTCGGGGCCGAGCCAGGCGGCGATGGCAGCGCACTCGTCCTTCGAGAGCTTGCTGGAGGAGAGGGAGGCGATCTCGCTGGCGGTGTAGGACCAGGTGGCGCCCTTGAGGATGGCGGTGAGGATGCGGGTGCGGAAGACCTGGCGCCAGATGTCGAGGACGCTGCCGGTGCCGCCGATGCCCTTGGGGGCGACGGAGTTGACGAGGACCAGCCCCCGGAGGGCCACGCGGGAGGCGACGACCTGGGCGACGACGCCGCCCATGTCGTGGCCTACGACGGCCTGGCCTCCGCTGGCGCCGAGGACCGAGAGGACATCGGCCACGTAGTCCTCGATGCGGGCCTGATCGAGGCGCTCCCGGCCGGCGCTCTCGCCGTGGCCCCGGAGGTCGGGGCACCAGACCTCCATGCCGCGGTGAGCCAGGCGCTCGGCCCAGGCGGACCAGAGGCGCCCGGAGGTGCAGGCCCCGTGCACCAGCACCACCACGCCCTTGCTCGGCCCCTCGGGGGTGAGGACTCTTGCATGGAGGTTCCCTACCTCCGCGACGCGCTCGGTGATGGTGCGTGGGTTCACGAGCGCTTCCCCGGGGAGTCGCTGGCGATGAGGCGCTCGATGGTGCGGGTGGACATGCGGCCGGCGCGGACGTCGGGGTCGGCGAGGAGGCGCTTGTGGAGGGAGATGTTGGTGCGGATGCCGCCGACGATGAACTCGCCGAGGGCGCGCTCCATGCGCCGGATGGCCTCCTCGCGGGTGCGGCCGTGGCAGATCACCTTGGCCAGCATCGAGTCGTAGCTGGCGGGGACCTGGAAGCCCCCGAAGACGCCGGAGTCGACCCGGACGCCGGCGCCGCCGGGCGGGTGGTACTCGGTGATGAGGCCAGGCCAGGGGGCGAAGGAGTGAGGATCCTCGGCGTTGATTCGGCACTCGATGGAGTGGCCGCGGAAGCTCCAGGGCCGGGTGTCCGGGAGCCCGAGCTTCTCGCCGGCGGCGGCGCGGATCTGCAGCTCGACCAGGTCGAGGGAGGTCACCATCTCGGTGACCGGGTGCTCGACCTGGAGCCGGGTGTTGACCTCCATGAAGTAGAGGTTGTCCGGACCGTCCATCAGGAACTCGGCGGTGGCCAGCGTCGTGTAGCCGGTCTCGCGCATCGCGTTCCGGAGCAGCGCGCCGATGCGCTGCCGCAGCTCCTCGTTGACCACGGGGCTGGGGGCCTCCTCGATGATCTTCTGGTTGCGGCGCTGGAGCGAGCACTCGCGCTCGCCCAGCGTCCAGACCTGACCGTGCTTGTCCGCCAGGATCTGGAACTCGATGTGCCGCGGCTCTTCCAGGAATTTTTCCAGGTAAATGTCCGGGTTCTTGAAGCTGGCGATGGCCTCGGCCTGGGCCGACTCGAAGGCGCGGCGCATCTCCTCGTCGCCGCGTACGATGCGCATGCCGCGGCCGCCGCCGCCCCCGGAGGACTTCAGGATCACCGGGTACCCGATGCGGTGCGCCTCGTCGATCGCGTGGCCCGGGCCCCGCAGCACCCCCGTCCCGGGGAGCATCGGCAGCCCGAAGCGCCGCGCGTTCTCCCGCGCGGTCACCTTGTCGCCCCAGGCCCGCATCGCCTCCGGGCTCGGCCCGATGAAGGTCAGCCCGCAGCGCTCGACCACCTCGGCAAAATGGGCGTTCTCCGACAGGAACCCGTAGCCCGGGTGCACCGCGTCGGCCCCCGTGATCTCGGCGGTGCTGATCAGCGCCGCCATGTTGAGGTAGCTCTTCGTCGCCGGGGCTGGCCCGATGCACACCGCCTCGTCCGCGAGCCGGGTGTGGAGGGCGCCGGTGTCGGCCTCCGAGTGGACCGCAACGGTCTTGATGCCCAGCTCACGGCAAGCGCGGATGATGCGCACCGCGATCTCGCCCCGGTTGGCGATGAGGATCTTCTTGAACATGGCGGCGCACCCTACCAAAAAATTCCCGGCCCCCAAGCCCTCTGGGGCCTCGCACCGCCCGTGGTAGCTTCCTGCCCATGAAAGTACGCACCGTGACCGTCGATGGCGAGAGCGTGACGCTCCGCGAAAAGGACGGGCGCGTCGATGTCATCCTCAACGGCGTCGTCCTCCTCTCCAGCGCCGCCCTCGGCACCGAGCTCGCCTTCGGCGCCCTCGCCGCCGGCGCTCGCTCTGTCCTGGTCGGCGGCCTCGGCTTCGGCGCCACCCTCCGGGGGGTCCTGGCGGTCCCCGGGGTCCAGCAGGTCCTGGTCGCGGAGAAATCCCCCGCCATCGTCGCCCTCGCCCGCGGCGAGCTCGCTCACCTCCAGCAGGGCGCCCTCGATGACCCCCGTGTCTCCCTCTTCCAGGGCGATGTCCTCGACGCCTACCGCCCGGGCCTCGACGCCATCCTCCTCGATGTCGACAACGGCCCCGGCTGGGCCTCCCACCGCAGCAACGCCCGCCTCTACGCCCCCGCCGGCCTCGCCGCCGCCCACCAGGCCCTCTCCCCGGGGGGCCTCCTCGCCGTCTGGAGCGGCTACCCCGACGACGCCTTCCTCGCTCGCCTCCGCTCCGCTCACTTCACCCCCTCCTCCCTCCCTCTCCTCGAAAACAACGTCGTGCGCGCTCGCGCTTACGTGGGTAAAAAGTAACCCTATCCGGGTGATTCATGCCCTCCCCGGTGCTCTTTTGCCCCCTCCTGATGATGATGAAAATGATTTTCACGAATTACATCGTGCGCTAGAGGGGAGCGCATGACGAAGAAGACCTTGGTTGCGATGAGCCTGTTGGTTGCCTTGCTTGGGGCTTGCTCGGAAGACGAGGAGCCGGCGAACAACCCGGGGGCCGGGTCAGGCGGGACGGCGGGCACGGCGGGGACCGCAGGGACAGGCGGGACGGCGGGCACGGCAGGGACGGCGGGGACCGCGGGGACGGCGGGCACGGCGGGGGCGGGCGGGGGATCGGCCTGCTTGCTGACGGTGTCGACGAGCTACGACGGGGCGGGTTTCGCGGAGAACGCGAAGACGGAGCTGGCGGTGGTGGAGCAGCTCAAGGCGCTGAACAAGCTGATGCGCGACGCGGAGGAGACGAAGGATGCGGACGGGAACCTGACGCTGAAGCCGACGAAGGCGGAGCTGGTGGGGCTGTTCGAGGCGGGGAACCCGTCGCTGAAGGCGGTGACGACGACCTACTACGCGGGCTACCTGGACGGGGTGTTCGAGGCCTTCGAGAAGGCGGCGGGGAAGAAGGCGGTGCCGACGGATCCGCCGGCGGGGGACGGCGGGCTGTACTCGAAGTGGATCTTCGACGCCAAGGGGCGGGATCTGCGGCAGCACATGGAGAAGGGGATGTTCGGGGCGGCGATGTTCCACCACGCGAGCAAGGTGGTGGCGTCGGCGACGGGCGCGGCGGACGTGGACAAGGTGATCGCGATCTTCGGGGCGAACCCGTCGTTCCCCGGGGACGACAAGGCCCCGCAGAACCCGGACGTGCTCTCGGCGGTCTACGCCGAGCGGCGTGACCAGAAGGACGTGGCCAACCCGGGGCCGTACCTGAAGTTCAAGGCGGCCGCGATCAAGGCGCAGGCCGCGGCGTCGAAGGGCGACGTGTGCAAGGCCGAGTTCGGGGATGCGCTCAAGCAGATGATGATGGAGTGGGAGAACTCCCACTTTGGCACGGTCGTCTTCTACCTGAACGACACGGCGACGAAGCTCGCCACGGAGCCGGCGACGGAGGACACGCTGGGCGCGGGTCTCCATGCTTACGGCGAGCTGGTCGCCTTCATCCACGGCTTCAAGCAGCTGCCGACGGACGCGCGCAAGATCACCGACGCGCAGATCGACGAGCTGCTGGCGCTGATCGGCGCGACCCCCGGGAGCGAGGCCTCGTACACCCTGGTGACGGACCCGACGGCGCAGATCCCGAAGCTGCTCCAGGCGCTGAGCAAGGTGGCCGAGATCTACGGCTTTACGGCCGCGCAGGTCGAGGCTTACAAGCCCGCCCCACGACCCCGCCGACCACCCAGAGCGAGGCCGAGATCCTTGCCGACGCAGGCCAGTGCCTGCAGGGCGGCTACAGCGCGTTCCTGGCGGCCGCGCAGGCCCTCGACGCCGCGGCGGGCGAGCTGGCCGCGGCCCCCCAGGACGGGGCGAAGCTGACGGCGGCGCGGGGCGCCTGGGAGAAGGCCATCGACGCGTGGCAAGAGCTGGAGCCGATGCACATCGGGCCGGCGGCCCCCGCGACGGCTCCGGGGGGCAAGGGGCTGCGCGATGAGGTGTACGGGTGGCCCCTGCTGTCCCGCTGCACCATCGAGCAGACGCTGGTGAACGAGGGCTACAAATCCGCGGATTTTGTGGCCTTTTCGCTGGTGAACTCCCGCGGGCTGGGGGCCGTCGAGTACCTGCTGTTCCACGAGGGGGCCGACAACGCCTGCAGCGCCCAGACCAAGATCAACACCGACGGGTCCTGGGCGGCGCTGTCCGCGGAAGAGCTGCGCAAGCGCAAGGTCGACTACGCGCGGGTGGCCGCAGCCGACGTGCTGCGGCGGGCCCAGGAGCTGGCCGACGCGTGGGCGACGGACAAGGGGAATTTCGCCGCCAACCTGGCCAGGGCGGGCGAGCCGGGGGGGGTCTTTGCCAGCAGCCAGGCGGCCTTCAACGCGATGTCCGACGCGCTGATCACCCACACCGACAAGGAGACCAAGGACCGGAAGCTGGGCCGCCCCCTGGGCCTCTCCGAGTGCACGACGGCCACCTGCCTGGATGGGCTTGAATCCCGCTACGCGCGCCGCTCCAAGCAGCACCTGGTGGCCAACCTGCGGGGGGTGCGCAAGGTGCTCCGGGGCTGCACCGACAGCGGCGGCCTCGAGGCCCTGATGCGGGCCCGCGAGGCGGCCGACGTCGCCGATCGGGTCGGCAAGGCGCTCGACGATGCGACGAAGGCCGTTGAAGCGGTGACCCCGGATGATCTAGAAGCCGCGATCACCCAGAACCCCGAGGGGGCCAAGACAGCTCACGCCGCGGTCAAGAGCCTCACCGACTTGCTCAAGAATGAGTTTGTCCTTGTCCTTGGCCTCCAGCTCCCCACGCTCGTCTCGGGCGACAATGACTGAGATCTCCCGGCGCCTCGCCGTCGCCCTCCTGCTCGCAGCAGCCCCCGCGACGGCCCAGGCACCCCCTGCTCCCTCCAGCCCCCCCGAGCCCGCCGCGCCTGCTCCGGCGGCTCCCGAGGCTCCCGAGGTGCCCTCTGCCCCCCCTCCGCCCTCCGACGAGGTGACGGTGCTGGGCAACAAGGCCTCCCGGGCGACGGGCTCGGCCCACGTGCTCCGGCGCGCTCAGCTCGATCGCCAGCGCTACGACGACCCGCACCAGGTGCTGCTCACCGTGCCGGGCGTCTACGTCCGGGGAGAAGACGGCTTCGGGCTCCGGCCCAACATCGGCATCCGCGGCGCCGCCTCGGACCGCAGCAAGAAGCTCACCCTCATGGAGGACGGCGTGCTCTTCGGGCCCGCCCCCTACTCGGCCCCGGCCGCCTACTACTTCCCCATCATGGCCCGCATGCGCGCCGTGCGCGTCATCAAGGGGCCCGCCTCCATCGCCTACGGCCCCCAGACCGTGGGCGGCTCCATCGACCTGCTCACCCGCGACATCCCCTCCGAGCGCGAGGGCATGATCGACGTCGGCGTCGGCCAGTTTGGCTTCACCAAGATGCACCTCACCTACGGGGCCAGCGACGAGCGCGCCGGCTTCCTCATCGAGGGGGTGCGCCTCGCCAACTCCGGCTTCAAGACCCTCGACGGAGACCCCGGCGCGGACACCGGCTTTGTCCGCAACGAGTGGATGGCCAAGGGCAGCTACGCCCTCGCCCTCGGTGGCCCCGCCACCCACGAGCTGGGCCTGAAGATCGGCTACTCCGACGAGGTGTCAAACGAGACCTACCTGGGGTTGACGGACGAGGATTTCCGGGCCTCGCCTTACCGCCGGTACGCGACCAGCCACGGCGACCGGATGGAGTGGCACCGGACGCAGATCGCGGTGACGCACCGGGCGACCTACCCCGGCGGCTTCAGCGCCGACACGACGGCGTACCGGCACGTGTTGAGCCGCAACTGGACCCGGATCAAGTCGCTGGAGGGGGCGTCGATCCTGGACACGCTGGCGCGGCCCACGGTGGGTCGGAACCGTATTTATTACGGGGTCCTGACCGGTCAGGTGAACTCGACGGGGGACGACGATCGGGTGCTGTTCGGGCCCAACGATCGAGACTTCCTGTCGCAGGGGGTGCAGACGGTGCTCAAGTACAAGGCGCGCACCGGCCCGGTGGAGCACCAGCTCGAGTACGGCCTCCGGTTCCACTACGACGAGATCGTACGGAACCAGAGCGAGGACCCGATGCGAAGCGAGGGGGGGCGTCTGGTGCCGAGCGGCGTGGCCCCGCGGATCACCGACAACAACCAGGCCACCACCCGGGCCATCGCGCTGCATGTGAGCGACCAGATCGGCTACAAGAGGCTGCTGCTGAGCCCCGGCGTGCGGGTCGAGCTGATCCAGCCCGAGTACATCGATCGGGCCCGGAACCGGCAGAACCGCCGGTCGTACCAGGTCGTGGCGCCGGGCGTGGGGGGGTACCTGGCGCTGACCCGCGACCTGGGGGCGCTGGCCGGGGTGCACAAGGGGTTCAGCCCGGCGCCTCCAGACAGCAGCGGCACGACGAAGCCGGAGGAGAGCATCAACTACGAGGCCGGCTTCCGCTACGACCAGAAGCGGGTGAGGGCCGAGCTGATCGGCTTCTTCAACGACTACAAGAACCTCACCGACATCTGCACCTTCTCGAACGGGTGCCTGGCGCAGAACCTGGATCGCCAGTTCGACGCGGGGGCGGTGCATGTCTACGGGGCCGAGGCCTTTGTCGAGGCGACGATCCGCGCGACGGAGGGCCTGGGGGTGCCGGTGCGCGCCACCTACACGTTCACACGCAGCCGCTTCCGCAACAGCTTCACCGCGCAGGACTCGTTCTTTGGCAACGTGGTCGCGGGGGATGAGCTGCCGTACATCCCGAGGCACCAGGCCAGCGGCAGCGTGGGGCTGGAGGCGAAGCAGTGGGGCTTCAACGTGAACGGCACCTACGTGGGGGCCATGCATCTTACAAGGTCTACCGGGGCGTGACCCTCTACCTCAACGGCCGGAACCTCCTCGATTCGGCCTACATCGTGGCGCGACGGCCCTTCGGCGCCCGCCCCGGTGCCCCGCGCTGGATGCAGGCGGGCCTGCAGGTGCGCTTCTGAACGAGCCCTCCGCCCTCGCTCCCGGCCACACGGCGTCGGGGTCAGCAGGACCGTTGCTCAGATCACCGTTCCCGGGGGGATGACGCCGTTCTTGACGACGACGACGATGCCGTCGCGGATCGCGTAGCTGGAGGTCTCGATGGGGGGGCGATCAGGGAGGTCGCGGATCACCACGCCGTCGCCGATGCGGGCGCCCTTGTCGAGGATGGCGCGGGCGATGTGGCACCCTCGCCCGACGCCCACCGGGGGTACCCCCTGCTCGCCTCGCTCCTCGGCGGAGAGGCTGCGGTGGGGGCGAAGCGCGTCGGAGCCCATCATGACCACGTCGCGCAGCGAGGACCCGGCGCCGATGGTGCTGCCGGTGCCGATCACCGCCCGGTGGAGCGACGCCTGGTGGATGCGGCAGCCATCGGCCAGCACCACCCGCCGCAGCTCGACGCCGTCGCCGATCTCGGAGGCGGGGAAGCAGCCCGGCTCGCTGTAGATGGGCCACTCGGGGTCAAAGAAGCTGAAGGCCGGCTCCGGGTCGGTCATGGCGAGGTTGGCCTCGAAGAAGGAGGCGATGGTGCCGATGTCCTGCCAGTAGCCGTCGAAGGGGTGCGCCACCACGCGGCCCGAGGCCAGGCTCGACGGGAGGATATGGGAGCCAAAATCCGGGCGCGGATC
>JALOQB010000040.1 GCA_025453595.1 Polyangiaceae bacterium | reverse complement strand
GCTCGCCCCCCTCGCCAGGAACCCCCTCGCCAGGAACCCCCTCGCCAGGAACCCCCCCGTCAGGAGGCCCCTCGCCAGGAACCCCGCCGCCAGGCTCCCCCCGCGCCCGAAGCCCGGCGTGAGGCTCCACGTATGGAGGCTCCACGTATGGAACCTCCGCGCACCGAGGCCTCGCGGCTCGAACCGTCTCGCCCCGCCCCCCTGCCGCCGCCCCGGCCCGCCCCCGCTCCGGCGGCCCCCGCTCCGGCAGCGCGCCCGGCGGCGCCGGCCCCGGCCCCGGCCCCGCAGCCTCAGCGCCCGCCGATGCCGCGAAGCGCGCCGACGCTGCCGGCGATCCCTCCGCCCTTGCCGCCTCCTCCGCCCCCCTCCGCGCCCCAGCCTTTCGAGAGCGCCGAGGAGACGGAAGATTTTGACGGTCCCCCGCCGCCCGTGGTCCCCGCGCTCAAGAAGGGCATCCGGGGCGCCATGAAGCAGCGCCAGCGCTGATCGCCGGGGCCACAAAACCAAAAACCCCCCGCGGGAGGGCGGAGGGCAGCGGACGGCGAGGCGCAGGGCCCGCCGTGTTCACTCGCTGGTGAGGCGCTTGATCTCTTCCTTGATGAGGGTCTCGGCGAGGACCGGGACGACCTCCCAGACGATGCGCTCGACGACCTCGCGGGAGAGGGCGAGGACCGCGTCCGCCTGGGCCGGAGAGAGACCGAGCCCGGCGATCTTCTCGCCAAGCTGGGCATCGACGGCGGCAGCGACCGGAGAAGGGGCTGCGGGAGCCGCGGGCGGGGCCGCCTCAGGGGCCGGCGCCTCGACCGCCGGGGCGGGCTTGGGGGTGGGCTGGATCTGGGCGGGGATGGCGGGCTGGGTGGGCTTCTGCGCCTGGGCCTGGGCCTGGGCCTGGGCAGCCGCGGTGCCGAGCCCGGATGCGGTTCGGGTGCGGGTGTCGGGCTGGGTGCCGAGGGTGGGAGAGGCAGGCTTGAGCGAAGGGCCGACGCCGACCTGGGTGGCCCCGGGGGAGCGAGAGGAAGAGCCAAAGCTCTGGGTCTGGGGGGCACCGGCGCGGGGGGCGTTGGCCGAGGTGACCGGGGCAGCGCCGGGGAGGGTGCCGCCGCCAGGCTTGGTGGCCGGCGTGGGAGCTGGGGCGGGGGCAGGAGCGGCCTCGACCTTGGCGGCGCCCTTGTTCTGGAGGACGCGCTTCACCTTGTCGATGAGCTGCTGGGTGTCGAAGGGCTTGTCGGCGAACTCGTCGGCGCCGGCAGCAGAGCCTTTTGCGCTGTCGTAAGGGCCTTGTTTGGAGGAGAGGATGAGGACAGGGACACCTGGGAATTCGCTCTTGAGCGTCTTGCAGAAGGTGTAACCGTCCTGGCCCGGAAGGGTGACGTCCACAAGGAAGAGGGAGGGCTTCTCGCTCCGGGCTTTCTTGAGGGCAGCATCCGGGGTGTCAGCGGTGACGACGCGGAATTCCTCGCCACTGAACGTGATTTCGAGCACTTTCCGCATCGTTACGCTGTCATCAACAGCGAGCAGAGTCGTGGACACCGATGAGCCTCCTGGGTCAGCGAAGTAAGGGCGCTGCGGGGGCTCATGTTCGCGTGCGGACCTCGGGAATGTCAACCTTTCGCAGGGACCAACCCGAGGTTTCGACGGAGCCGCTGGTCCGGATCGTCCAGATCGGGGACGAAGGGTTGGCCCACGATCGCTTCGAGGGCTTCGAGGTGGAGCGCCTGGGCCTCGACGCGGATGTCGTCGGGGAGGTCGGGCACAGGGCCCGAGCCCTGGAACCCGAGGGAGGCAAGGTACCGGTTCAGGAAGCTCTTATCGAAGCCCCGGGGCTCGGCATGCCGCGCGAGCTGGATCTCGTAGGTGGCCTCGAACCAGAAGCGAGCGGTGTCCGGGGTATGCAGCTCGCCGAGGAGCAGCAGCTTGCCCTCGGGGCTGCGGCCAAAGCGGTAGCGGGCGTCGACCAGCAGCAGGCCCTGGCGCTCGCAGTGGCGCTGGCCCAGGACGAAGAGGTCGGTGATGGCGGAGGCCAGGGCGTCGAGCTCGTCGGCGGTCAGGAGCCCCCGGGCGGTGATCTCGTGGGGAGACAGCGCGGGCGCCTGCTCGTGCCCCGCAGGCGAGATGGCGATCACCGGGGCAGGCAGCGCCTCGTTCTTCTTGAGCCCCTCCGGCAGGCGCTGGCCCGCCAGCTCGCGGACCCCGGTCGCGTAGCGGTACCAGAGGCTGTCGGGGGTGACGCCGGTGAGGTAGGCGCTGACGGAAAAATCAAGGGGGATCGGGCTGCAATCGACCACCACCTGGGCGCATGGATCCGGGGAGGAGAGCAGGTGATTGGGCACCAGCTCCCGCGTGGCATCGAGCCAGAACGAGGAGGCCCAGCGCCGCCCCTGCCCCCGGAGCGGCAGCGCGCCCACCGGCTGCCCCAGGACGAGGGCGCGATCGGTCCAGATCAGCGTGCGGCGCCCCTGATCAACGTAGCCGTCGCAGGTCTTGCCCTGGTGCCTGGTGCCCAGCCCCGGGAGGTCGGTGGAGAGCAAGGGGTGAGGCATGGCCTGGCGAAGCCAGCTACGCAGCGTCACAAAGTCGGTGGCCATCGGGGCGCACCCTAGAATGTTTTCCGGGAGAGTCCAGGGGGGCCACAGCGGCCGGTGGTCGGAGGCCGAGGGCGTGGTATCTAGGCTGCCCTTGGCCATTTTTTTCGGAACCCCCCGCAAGCTACCCAAGGCCCGAGAGATCCCGGGTCGGGTGGTGGTCCTGGACATCGCTTTTGCCTCCGAGGCGAGCGGCGATGACAGCTTTCACAAGATCTCGATGGCCTTCATCAAAGGCCTCGGCCCGCGCCTCGTCGCCTGGGTCGATCACCACGACAGCAAGGAGCACGGCCGGTTCAAGGAGGACCCTCGCTTCGTGCTCCACACCAAGGCCGAGCACGGCGCCTGCCCCGAGATCATCACGCCAGCCCTCGTCGAGCGCTTTGGGCCCTGCGACAGCATCGTGTGCCACAGCGATTTTGACGGCATGGTCAGCGCCGCCAAGTGGCAACGAGGCGGCGTCGAACCCTACCCCGGGGCGGACGACGACGCCCGCGCCGTCGACACCCGCATCGGCCACCCTGGCCCCATCGGTGAGCAGATCGACCGGGCCATCCGGGCTCGCCCCCGGGACCTGGGGCTGCTGGGCCTCATCGTCCGCCATCTCTCCGAGGGGCTGACCGACCCTTCCCTGTGGCCTCCGATCCAGCAGGCCGCCCGCGAGCTGGACGCCATCGAGCAGAACACCCGCCGCATCGCCGAGCGCTACCGCCGGCTGCCGCCGGGGATCGCCGTGGTGGAGGCCACGGACCAGGGCCCCTTTGACAAGACCCTGCTGCTCCTCATCGGCCAGGAGCGAGAGCGGGTCTCGGTCGTCCTCGATCGGGGCACCGTCACCATGGCCGCGGCCTTCGACAGCGGCATCAATTTCCTCGCGCTCCTCGGCCTGTCCGGCGGCATGCCCACCCGGGTCTCCGTCGATCGGTCCACCCTCCCCGCGGTCTGGAAGGCCCTCGGCGTCGACCCCGCGGAGGTGAAGCTAGCCCTCCAGGACTGAGCCAGCGGCGGGCTTGCCGCGGAGCAGCAACCCGAGGCCCACGAGGAAGACCGCCGCGCCCCCCGCGATCCAGGGGGCCGGCAGCGTGTCGGTGCCCATCAGGGCCCCGGCCCAGACAGGCCGGAAGTAGAGCAGCGTCACCGCGATCCCGTTGTTCACCCCGTGGAACACCATCGACGGCAGCAGGGAGCCGGAGCGCCAGCGCAGCAGGCCCATGACCATCCCCAGGGTGAAGGTCGGCAGCAGCCGGTACACCGAGCCGTGGGCCAGCCCGAACAGCAGCGAGGAGATCAGCACCGCCCACCCGGCGCCCAGGCTGCGCAGGCCCCCCAGGAGCAGGCCGCGGAACAGGGCCTCCTCGCAGATCGCGGGCACCAGGGCCCCGAGCGCCAGCACCGCCCAGAAGGGTGCCCCCTCGAAGAGGAGCAGGTTCTCCAGACCCTTGACCAGCTCGGGGGGCGGGGGCAGCACCCAGGTCACCAGCGCCGCGACGAGGGACCAGGAAGAAGCGCCCAGGAGCGCCGCCGCCGCCACGGACCGGAGGCCCGGGGGCCGGAGCGCGTAGGTCGATTGTATGGAAAATCGATACAATCGAACGGCGAGGAGCGGGACGAGGAGGAAGAAGCCGACGGAGGTGGTGAGGTGGGTGAGGATCAGGCTGCGTCCCTCGAAGAGGAGGCTGCCGTAGAAGACGACGACGAGGGAGAAGGAGAAGCAGGAGAGGGCGAAGGCAGGGCCCGGGGTGCCCCCGGCAGGCCCGTCAAAGCCCAGGAGAGAGCGGAGGGAGGTGGAGCCGCCGAGGAGCACGTTTTCCTGGGTGAAGACCCGGGCGGCGAGGAGCAAGGCGAGGGCGGCGTAGAGGCAGGAAGAGGCGAGGGAGAGGAAGGCGAGTTCAAGGCGCGCCTCGCCGAGGAAGAGGGCCTTGATGAGGAGGGCGATGTTGAGGACCGGGGCCATCGCGGTGGCCGGGTTGAGCTGGATGCCCGGCAAGGCGGTGAGGCCCGAGAGGAGGGTGAGGGGCAGGTAGGCGGGCATCAGCACGTTCTGGCCGTCCTTGAAATCCCTGGCGAAGGCCGCGAGGGCCAGGAACAGGGCCGAGAACATGAAGTTGACCGGGACGAGCAGCAGCAGCGTCAGGCCGTAGGTCGAGGCCGAGACGGGGACGTCGCTGGGCAGGATGCGATGCATCGTCAGGGCCAGGCTGAACACGTTGAGGAACGCGGTGAGCAGGGAGATCAGGAAGACCGCGAGGAACTTGCCTCCGATGATCTCCACGGGGCGCACCGGGGCGCAGAGCAGGGTCTGCATGGTGCCCCGCTCCTTCTCGCCGGCGGTGAGGTCGATGGCCGGCAGGAAACCTCCGAGCAGCGACATCAGGATCAGGATCATGGGCATGACCGCGCCCAGGATCTGGCCGCCGCGGCGCTCCTCCACCGCGGTGGTGCGGGACAGGATCTCGTAGGGCATCGAGTAGCCAGCGGGGAGGCTGCGGGCCTCCTCGCGCTCGCGCTGGAGGTCCTTGCGCTCGAGCCGCAGGGCCCGCTCGAGGCGCTCGCGAGCCAGGGCAGAGTCCTGCGAAACAGGGTCGAAATAGACCGCAACCCGGGCCTTTTTCCCCTCCTCGGAGGAGGCCCGGAAGGAGGGCCAGAAGACCAGGACCGCGTCGGCCTGCTGGGCAGAGAGGGCGGCGCGGGCGGCGATGAGGACGGGATTTTCCGGCTCGATCCACCAGAGGGGGACCATGCGACGCTGCTGGGGTTTGTTCTCCTCGGCCTCGGGGGCGTCGGGGTCGGTGCCCGGGGGCAGGGCGAGGGAGGACCAGGAGCCGCGGAGGGCGTCGGGGGCGCCGAGCCAGGGGGCGAAGGCGAATTTGTCCCGCTGCTGGAGGCGTAGCTGGAGGGGGTCGGGGGCGTCTCCCCAGACCGCGACGCGGGAAGGGCGGGCCTCCCGGGCGGCCATCTCGGTGTTCTGGAACTTGCTGATCCCGATGGCGAAGAGGGGATACACCAGGATGGGGAGCAGGAGCAGGCGCGAGATGGTCCGCCGATCGCGGAGGGCCTCGACGAGTTCCTTGAGGAAGATGACCCAGACCAGGGAGAACCGCACCCCCCCATGGTGCACGAGAGGGCGCCTGTTGTTTGAGAGGATTCTGTGGTCTCATCTGCGCCTTGGCCATGAGCGCGCTCGGGAACCTCAAGCTGACGACAAGGCTTGGGCTGCTGGTTGGTGTGTTTGCCCTGTCCTTCGGGGCCTTCGCGTACGTGGCGTTCTCCACGGTGGAGCGGGTCCGGGTGGGAGGCCAGGCGTACGCCCAGATCGCCGCGGGCAAGGAGCTGATCGCGGACATCCTGCCGCCGCCGGCGTACATCATCGAGGCGAACCTGCTGGCGCACCAGCTCGCGGGGGAGACCGATCGGGCGTCGATCGGGGGGCTGGTGACCCGGGGCAAGGCCCTCAAGGAGGAGTACGAGGCGAGGAGGGGGCACTGGCAACAGGCGCTCCCGGAGGGGCCGCTGAAGCAGGCGCTGGTGGTCCGGGCGCACCGACCCGCGGAGGAGTTCTTTCAGCTGCGAGACCGGGAGCTGGTGCCGGCGGTGAACGCGGGGAACCAGGCGCGGGCCCAGGAGCTGGTACGGGGGCCGCTCCGGGCGCTGTACGAGGAACACCGGCTGGCGATCGACGAGGCCGTGCGCCTGGCGCGCCGGCAGAACGAGGAGCAGGAGCAGCGCGTGGGGGAGGTGCTGGCGAGCAGCAGCCAGATCCTGCGGTGGCTGGCGGGCTCGATGGCGGTGCTGCTGCTGGTGCTGACGCTCTTCGTGAGGGACCTGGGGCAGTCGCTGGCGAAGCGTGTGGGTCAGGTCGCAGCGGACGCGCAGCGGGCGGCGGACGGGGATCTGACGATCTCGTTCCAGGAGCAGAGCCAGGACGAGGTGGGGCAGATGGTGAGGGCGGTGGGGCAGATGGCCAGGGGGCTCGCGTCGCTGGTGGGGCGGGTGAAGCAATCGTCGGTGGAGCTGCTGTCCACCGCCACGCAGATCGCCGCGGCCAGCACCCAGCAGAGCGCCACGATGGCGGGCCTCGGGGCCTCGACCACCGAGGTGGCGGCGGCGGCGCGGCAGATCTCGACGACGGGCCAGGAGCTGCTGGAGACCATGAACCAGGTGAGCAACCTGGCGAGCGGTGCGTCCCAGCGCGCCGAGGAGGGGCGCCAGGCCCTGGGCGACATGGAGCAGACCATGGCCACCCTGGCCGACGCGTCCTCCAGCATCTCGACCAAGCTGGCGACGATCCGCGAGCGCGCCGTCGACATCTCGGGGGTGGTCACGACCATCACCAAGGTCGCGGATCAAACGAACCTGCTCAGCGTCAACGCGGCGATCGAGGCGGAGAAGGCGGGGGAGTACGGCCGGGGCTTCCTGGTGCTTGCGCGGGAGATCCGGAGGCTGGCGGACCAGACGGCGATCTCGACCCTGGACATCGAGCGCATCGTCCGGACGATGCAGGCGGCGGTCACCGCGGGGGTGATGGAGATGGACAAATTCTCCGAGGAGATGCGGAGCAGCCGGGAGCGCGTGGGGCGCGTGGGGCGGCAGCTCGGGGAGGTGATCCTCCAGGTGCAGGGGGTGCTGAGCCGGTTCGATAACGTGAACGAGGGGATGCGGAACCAGTCGGAAGGGGCCCGGCAGATCAGCGCGTCGATGGGGCAGCTGACCGAGAGCATGCGGCAGATGACCGCCTCGCTCCGGGAGTTCAACAACGCCACGGTGACCATGCGCGACGCGGTGAGCAGCCTGAAGCAGGAGATCGTGCGCTACCGGGTGGCGGACTGAGGGGGGGATCTTGCTCGTCGTGCTCTTCCAGGCGACCCAGCAGAGCTACGGGCTCCCCGCGACCGAGGTCCTGGAGGTGATCCCGCGGGTGTCGCTGCGCTCCGTGGCAGGGGCGCCGTTCTGGCTCGCCGGGCTGGGGAACGTGCGCGGTCAGATCGTGCCGGTCGTGGACCTGGCGGCGCGCCTCGCGGAGCGCCCGGCGGCGGCGGCCCTCAGCTCCCGCATCGCCCTGGTGCGGCGGGCTGGCCCCGGGAGCCCGCTGGTGGGCCTGCTGGCGGAGCGCATGACCGGGACGGCCCAGGTGGCGGCGCAGCAGGCCTTCCGCACGCTCACGCTGCCCCACGCGCCGTACCTCGGCGAGGTGTTCCTGGAGGACGGCAGGATGATCCAGCTGATCCGCCCCAACGACCTCCTCGGGGAGGACATCGAACACCTGCTGTTCGGCGAGGGGTCGCCATGATCGACCCACGGGTCGAGCGGTTCCTGGCCCGACGCGGGGGGCTGGTGGCCGAGGCGCTGGGCGAGGGGGCCGTGCAGGCCACCCTGGAGCGCCGCGCCCGCGAGCTCGGGGTCGCCGTGGAGCTGTATCCAGAGCGCCTCGAAGAGGACCCGCGGGAGGCCGCGGAATTCCTCGAGGATGTGCTGATCCCGGAGACCTGGTTTTACCGGGATATCACCCCGTTTCTCTGGATCACCGAGCAGGCCCTCCAGGGCCGGTGGCGGCGCCCCCTGCGGGCGCTCTCGCTGCCCTGCGCGTCCGGCGAGGAGGCTTACTCCATCGCCATCGCCCTGCGGGAGGCCGGGGTGGCGCCGGCGCAGATCGAGGTCGAGGGCTGGGATCTCTCGGAGCGGGCCCTGGAGCGGGCCCGGCGCGGCCTCTACGGCCCCTTCTCCCTGCGCGGCGTGCCCGGGTGGTTGATCGATCGCCACCTGCGCCCCGCAGGGACCAGCGTGGAAGCCCCGCCAGAGCTGCGCGCCCTGGCGCGCTTCGAGCAGCGAAATGCCCTGGAAACCGGGCCCATCGGCCCCGACTTTGACCTGATCCTCTGCCGCAACCTGCTCATCTACCTGGACGCCGGCGCCCGGCGGCAGCTCCTCGCGGCCCTGGTCCAGCGGCTAGCTCCGCAAGAGGTGCTGATCCTGGGCCATGCGGACGGCTGGCCCGAGGCGACCCTTGGCCTCCGCCCCGTCGGCCCCCCCGGCGCCTTCGCCCACGAGCGTGGCGCCCCGGCCCACCGCCCTCTCACAGCGCCTCGTGCGCCCTCCCCTCGCCTCCCGCCGTCGCCGCCACCGCCAGCCCCGCCCCGGCCCCCTTCCCCCGGGGCTGCAACGCCCGCGCAGGCCCGGCAGCTCGCGGAGGCCCAGCAGCTCGCGGACCGAGGGCAGCTCGACGAGGCCCACCTCCGCTGTGCAACCTACCTGGAACGCTCCCCCCTGGACCCCGCCGCGCACCGCCTGATGGGGCTCCTCCACGTCGCCAGAAAATCCCCCCGCGAGGCGGAGGCTTCGCTCCGTCGCGCCCTCTACCTCGACCCCGAGGACCAGGAGGCCCTCGGCCACCTCGCGCTCCTCCTCGACCACGACGGACGGAGCGACCAGGCCGCTCTCCTGCGGCGACGCCAGGAGATGGCGCGCAGGAGGGGGTCAGCTTGAACACCACCCCGCTGCCAGGTTGCTGGCGCCACATCGGGATCGAGGGGGATCGCAGCTGCCCCGAGCTGCTCCGGGTCGTCCATTGCCGGAACTGCCCGGTGTTCTCCGACGAGGCGGCGCGGCTCTTCGAGCGCCCGCCGCCGCCCGGGTACACGGAGCAATGGACCGAGACGCTGGGCGATACGAGCGCAGGGCCGGGGCTGGAGGGGGAGGAGTCGGCGGTCGTTTTTCGCATCGGGGACGAGTGGCTCGGGCTCCCCACGAAGGCGGCGGCCTTCGTGGCCTCGGAGGTGGTGGTGCGGCAGCTCGCGGGGCGTTCCAACCGGATCTTCGCGGGTCTGTGCCTGTTCCTGGGGGAGCTGGCGCTGGCGGTCTCGCTGCGGGGGTTGCTGGGCCTGGGGCCATCGCAGGGGATCGGCGTGCAGTGGCTGGCGATGGGTACGCCCTCGGAGCGGTGGGTGTTTGACATCGACGAGCTGGCGGGGGTGTACCGTTTCTCCGCGGGGGAGCGGAGCAACGCGCCCACGGAGGGGCACTCGACCGCGACGACGTACCTCACGGCGGTCGTGAAGGTGCCGGGGCGCACCTTCGGGTTGCTCGACCCCAGAGCCCTCGACGAGGCCTTCCTCGGGAGCCTGGCCCGTGCCCCTTGATCCGGCGGTGCTGGACCTGGCCCGGCGCGAGCTCCTGGAGAGCGTGGGCGCCTTGCGGGTTGCCCTCGCGTCGTCGTCACCGCTGCCGGCGACGAGCGCCCGCGTCATCGGAGGGGTCGGCCATATCCTCGGGATTTCCTGGGCAATTTCGCTGGGACGAGCGCTGCTTCGGGCCCCCCACCCGCGGGATCCGGAGGCGCTGACGGGCGCGCTGGAGAGCGTCGAGCAGCACCTGCGCGATCGGTCGCCGCTCGACCCGCCCGAGGGCCTGGGGCGATGGCTGGAGATGGTCGGACCGGAGCCAGCGCCAGCGCCGGAGGTCCCGACGAGGATCCCCAGGGAGGCGCCGTCTTCGGCCCTGTGGAGCGCGTTCCGTGAGGATGCGGCGTCCCAGCTGGCGACCCTCCAGGACGGTCTGCTGCAGCTGGAGGCCGACCCCGAGCGGGTCGACCTGCTGGACGGGATGATGCGCGCAGCCCACTCCCTCAAGGGCGCCGCGCGGGTGGTGCAGGCGACGTCGTTGCTGTCGCTGGCGCATGCGATGGAGGACGTCTTCCTCGGGCTCCAGCGGGGCACGCTACGGCTCGATGTCCCCCGGATGAACCTGCTGTTGAGCGCCGTGGATCTGGCCGGAGAGATGAGCCAGCAAGCAGGGGAGCCGTCTGCAGAGCAGGAGCGACGGGCGCAGACGCTGGCGGAGCGGTTCCGTTCGCAGGAGACCGCGCCGTCCCCGCAACAGGAGCAGCGGCGGCCCGGGCCCGCGGAGCTGGCGGAGGATCGCGTGGTCCGGGTGACCGCGGAGCTGGCGGACCGGTTGCTGGGGCTGGCGGGCGAGTCGGTGGTGGAGGCGCAGCGTGTGCGGCCGACCAGCACGGCCCTCACCGAGCTGCGGATGAAGCAGACCGAGACGATGGACCTGGCCCAGTCCCTCGTCGGTAGCCTGCGCGTGGTGGCCCAGGACCCGAGGCTCTCGCTGCTGGTGGTGGAGCTGGCGGCCAACGTGGCCGAGTGCCAGCAGCTGGTGCTCCGGGCCAACGACCTGCTGGAGGAGCATGCACGGCGCGCCGGGGAGGTGGCGACCAGGCTCTACAACGACGTCCTCGGTAGCCGGATGAGGCCCCTGCGAGACCGCACGCGGGGGCTCCCCCGGATGGCGCGGGACCTGGCGGCCGCCCTGGGGAAGCAGGTGCGCCTCTCGCTGCGAGGGGACGAGACCCTGGTGGATCGAGACATCCTGGAGAAGCTGGAGGCGCCCCTCGGCCACCTGCTGCGCAACGCCATCGATCATGGCATCGAGCCGCCGATAGAGCGGCGCAGAGCGGGCAAACCAGAGCAGGCGACGCTGCAGATCGAGGCCTCCCAGAGCCGGGGGCTGCTGCGGGTCGAGGTCCGGGACGACGGCCGGGGGATCGATGCGCAGCAGGTCCGGGAGCGAGCCCTCGCGCGCGGTCTCCTCAGCGCGGCCAGGGCCTCCTCCCTCTCCCGGGAAGAGCTCCTCGAATTCATCTTCTTGCCAGGCTTCTCGACCGCGCGCACGGTGAGCGACATCTCGGGCCGCGGGGTGGGCCTCGATGTGGTGCGCAGCACCCTGGAGCAGATCGGCGGGGCGGTCCGTGTCCAGTCGTCCTCGGGCTCCGGGACCACCTTCATCCTGGAGGCCCCGCTCACCCGATCGGTGCTCCGCTGCCTGCTTGTCCGTATCGCGGCCGAGGTCTACGCGGTCCCGCTCAGCCGCGTCGACCGCGTGCTGCGCCCCGAAGCGACCGACCTTCACACGCTGGAGGGGCGCGACTACCTCGAGGTGGATGGTCAAAATATACCCATTGCCCACGCCGCCGAGGTGCTTGGCCTCCCTGCACAGCCCCTGCGGGAGGGCTTCGGCGCGCTGGTGATGAACAGCGCGGAGGGCGCCTGCGCCCTCCAGGTGGACGCCTTCCTGGGGGAGGAAGACCTGGTGATCCGCCGCCTCGACCCGAGGCTGCAAGGGGTGGAGAACATCATGGCCGCCTCGATGCTTCAGGACGGCAAGCTGGTGCTGATCCTCGATGTGGACGACGTGCTCCTGGCGGTGAGCGATCAGCTCGCTACAGGCAGGCCTCGACGCTCCAGGGGGCCCGAGCTTGCCCAGGGCCGCCGGCGCGTGCTGGTGGTGGACGATTCGCTCACCGTGCGGGAGGCCGAGCGGCAGATCCTGACCGCCCAGGGCTACGACGCCGACGCGGCGATCGACGGGGTCGACGGGTGGAACATGGCACGCTCCGGCGCTTACGATCTGATCATCACCGACATCGACATGCCCCGGATGACCGGCATCGAGCTGGTTCGCAAGCTCAAATCCGAGGAGAAGCTGGCCTCGATCCCGGTGGTCATCGTCTCGTACAAGGACCGGGAAGAGGACCGACTTCGGGGCCTCGAGGCGGGCGCCGACGCGTACATCAAGAAGAGCGCCTTCGACGATCAGGTGCTGCTCAAGGTGGTCCACGGGTTCATCGGGGGGCCCATGCGATGAGGTTCGGGCTCCTCGCCTCCGACGCGGACGCGGCGCCCCTGCGCGGGGCGCTGGGCGACGCCGCCGAGCTACGGTGGCAGGTCTCGACCCTCGACGAGGCCCTCTCGATGGACCGCGTTCACCCGGTCGATGCGCTCATCGCCGCGACCCCGGCGCTCCGCGGCGTGACAGCGCGTCTGCGCGGCGTACGGCCGCCGATCCTCGTGTTTCGAGCGGGCCACGCCTCGGACGATGCGATCGCTTACCAGGCCATGGACTCGGGGGCTTCCTACGCCTTCTCGCTCCCCCCGGTCCTGGACGAGGCAAGGCGCCTTTCCCTGCTCCGGGCCCTGCGTCTCGCGGCATCCCCTGCCCTGCCCCAGCCTGCACCTGCCCTGCCCCGGGCCCGCATCGCCGAGTCCTGCCCCATCGTGGCCATCGGGGCCTCCACCGGCGGCCCTCCGGCCCTCTCCGAGCTGCTCCGGGCCGCCGGCCAGCTCCCGGCGGCGATCCTCATCGTGCAGCACATCGACCCCTTCTTCACCGCCGACATGGCGGGCTGGCTCGGCGCCCAGAGCGGGACCCCGGTGGATCTCTCCTCCGCCGCCCTCCAGCCTCGCCCGGGTCGCGCCATCCTCGCTGCGACCTCCGAGCACCTCGTGGCCGCCCCGGGCGGCGCCCTGCGCCACGCCGCCCCCCTGCCCCACGAGATCCACCACCCGAGCGTCGACGCCCTCTTCTTCAGCCTCGCAAGCCACGCACCGCCCGGCATCGCGGTGCTGCTCACCGGCATGGGTCGGGACGGCGCCGACGGGCTCCTCGCGCTTCGCAGGGCGGGCTGGCGCACCGTCGCTCAGGACGCCTCCACCAGCGCCGTCGACGGCATGCCCAGGGCTGCCCGGGAGCTGGGGGCGGCCCAGCTCGCCCTGCCGTTGCCCCAGATCGGGCCCTACCTCCGCAAGCAGCTGGGGGTCGCACCGTGAAGCGCCGCCACGTCATCCTGCTGGTCGATGACCAGCCCATCATCGGCGAGACCCTCCGCTCCACACTCCGCGACGCCGAGGACATCGACCTCCACCTGTGCCTCGACCCGGCCCAGGCGCTCTCCATGGCGATCGCGCTCCGACCCACCCTCATCCTCCAGGACCTGGTGATGCCCGAGGTGGACGGGCTCCTGCTGCTCAGGTTCTACAGGGCACACCCGGCGACACGGCAGATCCCCTTGATGATCCTGTCGTCCCGCGAGGAACCTGCCACCAAGGAGCAAGCCTTCCAGCTTGGAGCCAGCGACTACATCGTCAAGCTCCCCCACCCGACCGAGCTGCTGGCTCGCCTCCGGCACCACTCGACCAGCTACCTCGCCCAGCAGGAGCGGGACCTCGCCTTTGCCCAGCTCGAGGAGGCCCGCGCCGAGCTGGCCGACGAGGTCGCCCAGGCCGGCCAGTACGCCCGCCGCCTCCTGCCTCCCCCGATGGAAACCGACGGATTGATCGTCGATTACCTCTACGAACCCTCCCTCGATCTGGGGGGCGACATGCTCGGCTACCAGTGGCTTTCCCCCGGGATCCTCTCGTTTTACCTGCTCGATGTGGTGGGCCACGGGGTCGGAGCCTCGCTCCACGGCGTCACCGTCACCACGGTGCTGCGCTCCCGCCTCCTCGGGGCCGACCTCGCCCAGCCCGCGGAGACCCTCGCCGCGCTGAACCGCACCTTCCTCGCCGAGCAGCACGGAGGTCGCTACTTCACCCTGTGGTACGGCGTCCTCGACCAGCACCGACGCGCGCTGACCTACGCCTCCGCGGCCCACCCGGGCGCCCTGCTGCTGGGCCCCGAGGGCGAACTCTCCGAGCTGGGCTCCGGCGACACCATGATCGGCCTGGTGCCGGACGCTCTGTTCCACCAGCGCACCGTAGCCATCCACCCCGGGAGCGCGCTCCATGTGTTCAGCGATGGTGCCTACGAGATCGAGGGCTCCGACGGCAAGCTCTGGCCCACCGCCAGCTTCGAGGCCGCCCTCCTCCAGGGAGGCCCCCTCGACGATTTCCTCGCCGCCTGCCGCCGCGCCCGCGGTGGCCCTCGCCTCGACGACGACTGCACCGTGCTCCGCCTCCGCCTCCGCTGAACCGGGCTTACCCCTTGACCTGCCCCCGGAGCACCCGCGCATGGGTGCCGGGGCTGCGCAGCAGTGACGAGGCCTGGTGTTCGGCCGCCGTGAGGAGAACAAGCACGAGAAGGGCTGATCAGGCCGCCGATGCCCTTGTGAGCCACTCCAGCCGACGGCGCCAGATCGCCTCAACCGTCTGTCCGGTAACGTGCCAATCCAGCAGCAGCCGTCCTGCATGCGTGGAGACCCGTGGACCGCCGGCATCTGCCCGATTGATCCCATCCAGGATCCGATGCTCCTGTGCATGCACGCAGGCGGTAGGGTCCACCAGGTCTGCCAGTGCCAGAGGTGCAAACCGGCCGATCTCGGGGAAATTCATCCCGGCAGTGGCTGCCAAATCAAAGACTTCAATGGAACTCATAAATCCCATTCCTTCTGCATCGGGGATGCTACCTTGCACCTTTTCGCAAAGACCCGGGAATGAATGGATCATGGCAGGCAAGCCTGCTTCATCAACGTACGTTGCGCAATAAATGTCCGCCAGCCGGTGGCGCAGGGCTATCGTCCAGCAGGTTCCACTGTTTCCATTCGTCTTGTAACGGCCGTCGGACAGGGTCAAGTTGCAAGGGAAGGCGGCGGTCAGCGCCTCCACAAAGGCGGCGATCGGCGGCAAGGGCTTGAGGCGGCTGGCCGTGCTGAAGCGGTTGATCCCCTCGGCCAGCGGGTCGTTCCGCCATCGTTCGAGGATCGCCGCCACCGCCCCGTGATGAATCAGTCCCGCGGCTTGCGCATGTGCATGGGTGATGACGGCAAAACGGATGATGATATGGGTCATGTCATCTAACAATCTATTTGCCGACGACGATATTGGCATTGATGTCAGGTGTCAATGTGCTTATCAGGTCGGTATCGCTCAAGAGGGTTTACAGAGCAAGCCAGCCATCGCAGCCTCTCCCCGGCACCCGGCCCGTCGTCCCACCCCGACCTCACCGCTGGTCGACGGGTGCCGCCCTCCAGCCCCGCGCCCGACCTGGCCTCCGCGCCCGTACAGACCGCCCCCCCTCGGGCAGCCCCGGAGGCCAGGGAGTGGCAAGGGCAGGACGAATCCCCAACGGGGCGAGGGCGTCGTCGCTCCCCAAGGGATAAGGGATTCAAAGCGTGAAACGGAACTGGCGCGTGAGGATCTGGTCGTGAAAGTCAGAGACTTGCAGTGCCGACTCCTGGGCTGTTGTTTCACCGGCTGCCGCAAATGCGTCCTGTTGGTCTGGGAAAAGACAGCGAACGCACTTCGCTTCACCACATCGGCCAGGATGCACGATCGGGCTCAGAATGAGGTTCGATGCGTCCGTTGCCATTTCCCGACGCACTCGCGATCAACACTCGCCTTGCCTCTCGGATCGTTGACACGGACGTTGCCATATGACACCGAGAGACACTCGATGATGCAAGATGCCGCATCCTTTGCACGAGACGTTTGGGCGCGTGTTGCAGCGTGGGCACGCTCATCGCCGGACGCTGTCATGCGCGAGCCTGCCTTCAACCCACCAGCTAAAGTCAAGAGGCTCACCGCCGTCGAGGCGCGAACTGGCCTGCGCTTTCCGGAGGAACTCCGCGCGATGTACCTCCAGCACGACGGCGCTTCTGTCCGCTGGCTGCCCAACGGCATGTGGCTGCGGACGCTGAACGAGGTCGAGCAGGACTGGCTCGATTTTGGTCGCCTCCATGATGAACTCGCTGAAGATGGAGAGGCCTTCGATGAGGACATCTCGAGCGACGGCAAGCATTTCACCAACGTCTACGATCGAGCCCGTCTTCCCATCGCGACGCGTCAAGATGGGCCCGAGATGTACCTCGACTTCCGACCTGGCCCCCAAGGATCCTCCGGCCAGGTTCTCTACCTCATCAACGAGTGCGACTACATCGTTGTAGCGACATCGTTCAGCGAATTTATTCAGCAATACTTGCCACTGCGTGAAGCGCATCAACTCGTTCTCGATGAGGGCGGATATCAGGGGCTTGACGTTGGATGGCCGAAAGCGTGACGGCCGAGCACTGACACCGGCGGCGACATGCGGATTTTCTCGGCCAATCCGCCCCTTGAACGCTGGCACAGGGGGTGCGTGGTAGCCTGGTCCTGATGGCGTTCGGAGACCTCGGGAACGACTTTCTCTTTCACCACATCTTCGGTGAACACCACGGCCTCTCCCTCACCCTCCTCAACGACCTCCCCGACCGCCAGGGGCCTGACAGCCTCGTCTCGCTCTCCCCGCTTCCCCAGAGGCCCCTGCTCGCGGGCGCCAAGCTGTCGATCCTCGACCTGAAGGCCCGGGATCAGAGCGGGAAGATCTTTGTGATCGAGGCCATGACCACCGAGTAACGCGCCGAAGCCGGGCCAGGGGTCAAGAACGACGTTTCGGGCGGGTGGACCGCGGGGATGCCAGGGCGCGGAGGCGCTTCGAGAGTAGGTGGGCGTATTTTTGCTGCCAGTCCTGGCTCAGCAAGCTGCGTGTGAGGAGGGATCGGCAGGGTTCGATGCAAGCCAGCACTCGATCCAGCGCCTGCGCTGCATCGTCGGGCGCGAGGAGGCAATGGGTCTCTGCAAAATGGAGCCATTGCCGCCGGGTGATCTCCTTGCGTTCTCCGACGACCGAGAGGTTCCAGTTCCACGAGCGCTGTTCGTAAAAGTGGGTATTGACCATGTCGTAAACCGGGGACAGATCCCAGGCTCCCTGGTCATCCTCCATCAGGGACAGGTTCTTCAGGTGCAGATCCCCGTTGTGGAGCACGTACCCGACGAGCAAGATACGGAAGAGCGTTTTTAGGGAGGATCGGGGCTCGGAGCTGTAGCGCTGTATAGCCTCTGCGCACAGCTCGGCGTTCCCCTGATACTTGTGCTCCGGTTGTAGCCCGAGGAGCTGGCAAAAGTCGTTGAGGTTCTTCTTCGAGCCGTTCCGGTCGAAGCGACGGATCACGTAAAGCCAGCCCTGCTCGATGCGAATCAGCCCGCAGGGAGGGACCTCCAGCCCCATGCAGCGAGCCAGCAGCATCGAGGCGTGTTCATTGGCCGGCAGGTTCGCGTACCGATCGCTGGGAGGCTTGAGGATATGGGTGCTACCCGTACCCACCACCTCGCAGAACCCCTTGCTGTTGACCCGGATCAGCGCCTTGGGCTGGGCGCCGGAGATGGAGACCTTCTTCTCCGCCTGCTCCGCCATCAGGGCCAGCACGCTTGCCCCCGTGGCCTGGAGTTCCGCAGGCAGGCGCGGTGCCGTGGGCTGTCCCCACAGGTCCTCCAGGCAGCGCTGGTGATACTCCCCCGCGTCGGGCTTCTCACCCAGACAGATCAGGCAGACGGAAGCCTCGCTCACGCCTCTTCTTCTTCCGGAAAGACACCAACGGCACCCGCAACATCCCGGGCGGCCACCAGCAGCAAGCCAAAAACATCACTCCTGGCCAGCGCAAAGTTCCGGCAATAGGAGTCGAGCAAGGCACCTTCCGGCAGCAGGTTCGAGAAGAACGGAAGCACCCCGCGAGCCTGCTCGAAGGGCTCTGCCCGCAGCGGCAAGGCCGGAGAGATCGCCCTCGCCCGGGCCCCCTTTCGATACTCCTCATCATAGGTAAACCGCGTCCCTCCCGCCGTCTCCTCCAGCAACCCGACCCGCACGCCATCCCGCTTGACCACCGCCCTCCGGGGCCTCCCCACCGCGATCAATTCCCGCACCCGCCGCTTGAGCCGCAGCAACCCCTCGATCTTCTCCGCCGTGACCTCCTGCCCATCAAAGAAGGTCCAAGCCGACAAGGGCTCTTTCACAGGACGACGCCGCTTCTTCGCCACCTCCAGCAAATGCCGGAGGTACTCTTCCTTTTCAAGAATGCGTGCTGCTCGGAATCGGTGAGAGAGCAACTTGGAGGACTGATAGATGTCTTCCAAGGTTTGAACCGTTCTTTCAGACTCGTGTATCCTGGAGAAAAGTTCTGCTGCCATCCCACGCACATCTTCCTCGTGTCCTGGCTCAAGCATCTTCCAATCGTAAAAGTTAACAGCAACCAAAGGATATATCGAAAAATGACAAGCACAAAACAGCAAGGCAGTCGAATCTGATATACTATAACGATCTACTCTGCCAGCTTCAAAATCAACATAATCCGATATTTGCTTTCTGGTAATTTGACTTTCGTACCTCCGCGAAGAAAGTCTAATCAAATTATTACAGTATTCGGATATATTCAACTTATTCAACACGTACAGAACACGTCCATCATTTCTGTTGAGGATTACGGAAGAGTTTCCCTCAAGAGTTTCACGACCGGGAAATCCTCGTTCACAAAGGTGCAGAGGGATGGGAAACTGGAGATCCCACAACTTCGATATTCCGCGACTGATGAAGGAAAAATAAGAAATCAGAGATGCGAGTTTTACTGCAAAAGACTGCGCTGGTTCTTGGTAGGGGTGAGCAAGTTCTGCAAAGGCTCGAATTGTTTTCGAGAAATACATGGACATCTCAAAATAAGCATGTGGCGCAAACAGATGGAGTTTCCTAACATTATTCTGTAGCAGGCGAACCACAAGTGATGCTTGCTCTTCTTGAAGCATCCCGTAGGTGAGGAATAGAGGCTCCTCCCACTCAACCTTGAATTGGTTTTCTTGAACGACTTTCGAGAGCTCCTCCTCCGTTATTTTTTGCATCCTGAAGCGTTCGACCAACTCGCGGGCGGCGAGGTATTCAAGGAAGGTGCGATGAACGAAGCCAAAAGTGGTGCCGCCGAGCAAGGCGAGGACGTAGTTCCGCTCGCGCAGGTGCTTGAGGAGCTGCTGTGCGGTGCGGGTAGCTTCGTCGCTCTCCAGACTGTAGTGGGTCTTGCAAAAATCTTCGGTGATGCGCTCCAGATGTTCTTGCTCGATAACGTTACCTGCGCCGTTGGGCAGTTCCAGATTCAGGGCATCATCGCGGCGGTTGACCATCGACCAGGCAATGCGACGGAGCAACTTCCACTTGTCGGTCGGCTGGAAGCGCGAGGCTTCGGGGAGGTTCAGCCCCTTGTTAGCGTCCCACTGAACGATCATCAGCTCAGTGGCGCGTTCGTAGAGCTTGTGGCGCCTCCTCGGAAGCTCGTCGCCCCGGTTGATCAAGGCCACCAGTGTCAATAGCAGGGGGTTGGTGCAAAGCTCCCGGACGGAGGTGTGCTCGGTGACGACCTTGAAGAGTCGCTGCTTCCGGCTCTCCGCGATCTCGGGGTTCCCCGGAAAGGCCAGTGAGTGCCACCGTTCAAGGAAATCCTTGATCTGGGTGTCGTCGAAGGGCTCCAGCGAGAAGAACTCGTAGCCGTAGGATGCCAGGTAAGCCGAGAAAGGAGAAAGGCCCCCCGGGCGGCTGGTGATCAGACCACGGCAGGAAGAGTATTTCTCGTGGAGCGCTCCCAGTTCTTCCGCGATCTCCCGGCGGCTCTTCTCGCTGGCCACCTCGTCCAGACCGTCGAAGATCCAGTAGATCTTTCCTTGCTCCGCCAGGGAGACGATCTCCTCATGAGAGAGCGGAAGATCCATTCGGAGGTGGCGCTGTTCGATGAACTCGAGCAGCAAGGGGGGCTCCCTGGAGCTGCTTTTGGCCTGCTGGCGTGCCTCCTCGAAGAGGCGCATCTCCAGGCGCACCGGTACCAGTTCTTCTAGCCCCACCGGAAGCTCCATTGCATCACAGAGCCGGAGCACAAGCCAGCGGGAGAGCGTGCTCTTCCCTGCCCCGGCGGCCCCGATCAGGAAACACCAGCGCGCTGCCTGTGACAGCAAGAGCTCTTCCAGCGAGGTCGGGGCGGGAGGCCCCTCAGCCTTGGCCTTGCTTTTCCTGGAGGAGCGTCCGGCGGGCAGCAAGACCCGTTGCTCGCCGGCCCCGACGAAGGACCCTGGATCCATCGGGGCGACATGCTGGGGGACGAAGATATCAAGCAGGGTCAGTCCGCCTTCGATGCGGGCGTCCTCGTAGTGGGAGGTGACATCCCAGAGCCCCTGGGAGCGGTGTTCTTTGATCAGGCGCGCTCGGTAGCGGGCAAGGCGGGGGGCGATCTCCTGCGCGGGGGAGGGGACTGTGCCGGGGGGCGCAAAGGATTCTTCGGCCTTGTAGGGGGTGTACGGCGTGGAGAGCCACCAGCGTTCGCCCCGCTCGTCTGGCCGGTTGTCCCCGATCCAGCGCTTCTGGTCGGCAACGTAAGCGCGGGAGCCGTACTCCAGGCGATCACGGTAGAGGCGGATCCACTGGTACTGGTTGGGGACCTCGGCGGGTCGCTGCGCGAGGTTCAGCCCTCCGCTGCCGATGCCCAGCGCCGGGACCGGAGCCCGCGAGGGACCCGCCAGCCAGCGGAATTGCTCCTCGTGGATGTGCCCGTGGACAAGGAGGTTGAGGCGCGGCCAGAGGCGGCGCTCCAGATCGCGGAGATCCTGATCGACGCGCCTCCCAACCTCGTCAAGCTTGTCGGCAGGGACCTCGCGGGTCTCCTCCCGCCAGCGCGCCGGATCGTGGTGGATAGCGCCGATGCGCAACCAGGATTGCTCCTCGTAGGAACGGAGGCGCTCGGCGAACCACCGGAGCTGCTCCTCCCCCACGAAGGCGATGTGATCCTCGTCGCGGTGGCTGTCGGCGATGGTCGAGTTCAGGGCGGCGACAACGAGGCGCAGATCGGGGTATTCAAAGAGGGACCAGGGGTACTCCTGGGAGAAGGTGATGCCGGGTTCTCCCTCGTAGAAGCGCGCAAACATCTCGGAAAAATGGCGCCACTTGGGCCAGTAAGGCGCGACAGGTCGCTGCTCGTCCGCGATGCACTGGTCGAAATAAGAGGAGCTGGCCTTGCGGTTGATGTCGTGGTTGCCAGGCAACAACACGATGCGGCTCCGGCGCAGCCCGAGGTGGGAGGCCAGCGCGCTGGCAAAGGCCTCGACCTGCTTGAATTCCGAGGGAAGACCCCACTCCGCGAGGTCCCCCGTCAGGAGGACAAGGTCCGGTCGTAGCCCCTCCCGATCACGCTCGTCGAGATCCTCGCGCAACCGATCCAGCAAGCTCCCCTGCCCCGTTCCAGGCTCGAAGCGGTGGTGCTTGCCCAGCTGGATGTCAGACAGATGCAGGAGCGTGACGTGCGTGCCAGGAGCCGACATACCCGGTCGAACGTAACGCGGCGCCCCAGGGAGGAGGAACTGGTTTTTTGCAGCGAGATTTGTGCAGCGAGAGCCCCCTCATGGGGGCGGCCATGGTCACGCCGATGAGGACGAGGAAGCCCCCACGGGACGAGGGAGCGGACAGGGCGGGCCGAGGGCATCGTCCCGGAAGGGTCGTTCTGCTCTCCATGCCTGGGATGAGCCGCAGATCGCTGTAGCCCTGGAGGTCGGAGAGCACCACGAAGTTGAACATGAGGTCCCTGCTCTCCTTGCGGCGAGAGCCGGCCTTCCTCGGCTCTCGGCCAGAGGTGGCAGACGGGCGCGAAACCAGCAAGGACGGTGCTGCTCGGCCTGCTCCGTTCTGCGCGAAATCAGACCGATTTTTCCTGATACCCGCGTGTTCTCACCCGCAGTACACCGCCCATCACACCGCCGCCCGCCGAGCCTCACGCTCGGCCCACCCCTTGCACTGGGCCCGAATGACATGCGCCTGCTTGCCTTCGCACTGATCACCTCCTCGCTCTTTATCCCCTCGCTCGCACTCGCAGAAGAACCTGCGCCCGCCGCGCCCACTGCGCCTGTCACCCCGGCGGCCCCCACCCCCTCACCAGGTCAGGGTGTGCAACCAGCGCCCACCGTGGCGTTGCCAAAGCTCGACAGGTCCCTGTGGCTGGAGCGCTACAGCCAGGCGCGGCAGCAGATGCTCCAGGGGAAATTCCCCGAGGTCGCCCCGACGCTGGAGTCGCTCGCTCGCCAGACCGACGACCCGTCCCAGGGCGCCGTGGCCACCGAGCTGGGCTGGCTGGCGCGCTCCTGGACACAGCAGGGCCTGAAGCTGCAACCGCCTGGCCATGCAGCCACCGCCCCCCGCGTCGGTGACCGGAAGTACCGGACCATCGACGAGCTGAGTGTGCTCTACACATCGTCCGTCTTCTACGGCCTCGGGACCGGCGTCTGGCTGGCCACCGTGACCGAGCCAGAGTCCATCGCTGGCATCGTGCTACCGTCGCTGGCGCTGGCGGGCGCCTCGGCCGGGGCGGTCGCCCTGCTCGATCGCGGCGAGGGGCTGCGGTACGGCGTCCCGCAGTCGATCGTCACGGGCATGACGCTCGGGCTGCAGGAGGGCCTGGTCTGGTCGCTCTGGAACCAGGCCCGCGTGCGCTCCGACGAGGAGTGGGAGCCCAGCACGGTGGCCACTGTTATATGGGGCTTCTCTACAGCAGGAGCGGTGGCCGGCGGGCTGCTCGGGACCTACGGCGGCACCACGCCCGGGCGCGCCTCGTACGTGGGCTCGACGGGGCTGTGGGGCGGGCTGCTGGCTGGCCTGGTGACCAGAGCCCTGACGGAAGACGACACCTCACGCGACGACAAGTCCCTGCTGGCGGGCGCCATCGGCCTGAACGCGGGCGCGGTGCTGGGCGCGTTGACGGCGACCCGGGTGTCACCCTCCATCGCGCGGGTGCGCTTCCTTGACCTGGGCGGCCTGTCGGGTGGGTTGCTTTTTGGCGGCGTGTACTTCTCCGTGCGCGGCGCGGACTCGACCCGTGAAGGGGCGCTCGGGGCCACCGCGCTGGGCATCGCGTCTGGCCTGGGCGTGGCCTGGTTCGCCACCGGAGGCATGGCCCCCGATCGCCCTGAGGAGTCAGCCAGCAAGGGCCCCGCAAGCTGGGTGAGCAACATACACTTCGGCGTGCAGCCCTCCGCTCAGGGGGCCACCCTGGCGCTGAGCGGGGCCTTGTGGTGAACGGCGCCCCCCGGCCTTGAACGAGCGAGGTCAGCGCGCCAGACATATGTATGGAAAATCTATTGCCACCGCCCAGGCCCAGGCACCCGTGCGCAATGACCACCGAGTACCGCGCCGACCGCGTCGTGATCCTCCAGGATCAGGGCGGACACCCGGCGCTGGGCGTGGTGGAGAAGAACGACGGCCAGGGCAGGCAGGCTTTGCAGAAGGGCTGAACCAGGGCAAGGCCGAGGGCGAAGCCAAGGGCGAGGCGCAGGCGGTGCTTGCGGTGCTGGAGGCGAGGGGGCTGGAGACACGAACGCGACGCTCACCCGCGTGACTCGCCCGACAGCACGGGGGGCGGCCACCATCATCCGGCGTCGCTCGAGGCGAGACACCGGGCGATGAAGGCGCCGGCGCGCCGCTCGACCTCGCGACAGCGCTCGAACATCGGCGCGAGCGAGATGCCGTTGTGCACCATCCCTTCGTGCTCGAACACCTCGACCTCGACGGATGCGCGGTGCGCCTTGTCGACGAAGGCGCGCACCTGATCCAGCAGCATTTCCGCGGTTCCGACGACGACGAAGAGAGGCGGTAGCCCTGCGAGGTCAGCACGGAGAGGGGAGGCGCGGGGGTCAGACGGGTCGTGGTCGCCCAGGTAGCAACGAGCCCAGGATTCAAAGCAGGAAGGCTCTGCCCAGTCGTAGGCAGCGTTGGTGAGGAGGCTGCCGTCACGCGCGGCAAGGTCAACCCAGGGCGACAGCAGCACGGCGCCAGCGGGCGGGTCTCCCGCGTCGCGCAAGGCGACGGTGGCGACCGCCGCCAGGTTGCCACCGGCCGAGTCGCCTGCGATCACGACACGCTCGTGCCCCGACGCCCGGAGGGCGCGGTACGCAGAAAGTACGTCCTCGATCGCGGCGGGGAAGAGGTGCTCGGGGGCCAGCCGGTAGTCGATGGCGAGCACCCGGGCGGCGGAGCTTCTGGCGAGCCTGGCGATGGTCTCGGAATGCGTGTCGATCGAGCCGTAAATGAACGATCCTCCGTGCAGGTAGAGGACGGTGCCCTGGGGTTGCCCCGGGGGCGTGAACCAGGCCGCCGGCAACCCGGCGATCTCGCAGAGCTCGCGGCGCACGCCACGCACCTCCGGCGTTGGCGGCTGCACGAGGGCTCCCCACCCTGCCCGCTGCTCGACCCACGACAGCCTCGCGAGCGCGGCGCTGTGCCTCCTGAGCGTTTCGATCACCACCTCGAAGCCCCACGACCAGCCCGGGTGGCGGGGACCACGTCGCAACCTGCTCAACGTTGTGCGGATGCTGGAGGCCAGCAACCTGCCCGTGAATGCCGTCGACGACATGCCCTCCCATACCACCCTATTCTCCTTGCCAGGACCCGCCCCATCGGAAGACACCCGGACAGGCATTTGTGGAGAGACGAACCAGGTAAAGAATGACCTTCCGTGGTTCCTCCGGGGGCGCCCTCGATGCGGGCCAGGAACGCGTCGGTGAGGTTGGTGGTGCGGGTGCGCTCCAGCAGCTCGGGCACCGAGCCCTCGTCCACGATGCGCCCCTGGTGAATGAGCGCGACGCGGTCGCAGAGGTACTCGGCCTCGCTCAGGATATGCGTCGAGAAGAGGACCGCACGGCCCTGGGCCCGCTGCCCACGGATCGCCTCGACGATGAAGCGCCCGCTCACCACGTCCAGGGCCGTGGTCGGTTCGTCGAGGATCAGCAGCTCCGGCTCGTGGAGGAAGGCGCGGGCGATGTTGGCCCGCTGCTTCTGCCCTGCAGAGAGCGTGGCGCAGGGGCGATCGGCGAAGTCCTCCATCGCCAGGTCGCGGACCAGCTCCTCCACGCGACGCCCGAGCCGCGGTGCATCCAGGCCGTAGAGCTTGCCAAAGTAGCGGAGCACCTCCCGGGGAGAGAGGCGCTGGTAGAGCTGAGTATCGCCGGACAGAAAGCCGACCCGAGGCTTGGCCTCCAGGGGGGCCGCGTGGATATCGACCCCGGCGACCAGGACCTGCCCGGCAGAGGGCCGCAGGATCCCCGAGAGCATGCGGAGCGTGGTGGTCTTGCCGGCGCCGTTCGGCCCCAGGAGCCCGACCACCTGCCCGGCCTCCACCGAGAGGTTCACGCCCGAGACCACGTTCCCCTGGCCAAAATCCTTCTCCAGGCCCGTCGCGCGAAGCACCATCGCCACGCAGCATAGGCGAAGCCCGGGCAAATCGCGCGGAAAGCCCCGGTGCAGGGCGGCCCGAGGGTAGGCGGTGCGGGGGCCAGCGCGGCATGATAGAACCGCTGCGATGGCGGAGATGACGAACGAGAGCATGATCGAGCAGATCGCTCGACTCCAGGACTACGATCTTTACCGCGACCTGACCTGGGAGGGCAGCTTCGAGGACTACCTCCAGCTGGTGCGCAAGCGCCCGGAGGTGACCCGCAACGCGTTCCAGCGCGTCTACGACATGGTCATCAGCTACGGGACCGAGGAGTACATCGACAACAAGAAGAAGCTCATCCGGTACAACTTCTTCCGCGACGAGATCGACGGGGGCAAAGACGCCATCTTTGGCCTTGATATCCCCCTGATGCGCCTGGTCCATGTGCTCAAGGCGGCGGCAGAGAACTACGGCCCCGAGAAGCGCGTCATCCTGCTCCATGGCCCGGTCGGCTCGTCCAAATCGACCATCGCTCGCCTCCTCAAGAAGGGGCTCGAGGCCTACTCCCGCACCCCCGAGGGGGCCCTCTTCACCTACGAGTGGATCAACCTCAAGGAGTTCGGCCTCAGCCAGAACGACTCGGAGCCCTGCCCGATGCACGACGAGCCCCTGCGGCTCATCCCCCTCAGCTGGCGCCCCAAGGCCATCGAGATGCTGGGCCTTTCGAGCGAGCGCTACAAGGTGAAGGTCGACGGCGACCTCAACCCGGCCTGCCGCTTCATCTTCAAGCACCTCATGGAGCACTACAAGGGCGACTGGTCCCAGGTGGTGAAGAACCACATCCGGGTCAAGCGCCTGATCATGAGCGAGAAGGATCGCGTCGGCATCGGCACCTTCCAGCCCAAGGACGAGAAGAACCAGGATTCGACCGAGCTGACCGGCGACATCAACTACCGCAAGATCGCCGAGTACGGCTCCGACAGTGACCCCCGGGCCTTCAACTTCGACGGCGAGTTCAACATCTCCAACCGGGGCATCATCGAGTTCGTCGAGATGCTCAAGCTCGACGTCGCCTTCCTCTACGATCTGCTGGGCGCCTCCCAGGAGCACAAGATCAAGCCCAAGAAGTTTGCCCAGACCGATATCGACGAGGTCATCCTCGGGCACACCAACGAGGCGGAGTACAAGAAGCTCCTCGGCAACGAGTTCATGGAAGCCCTCCGGGATCGGACCATCAAGATCGATATCCCCTACATCACCAAGCTCCATGAAGAGATCCGGATCTACGAGAAGGATTTCAACCAGCAAAAAGTCCGCGGCAAGCACATCGCCCCCCACACCCTCGAGGTCGCCGCCATGTGGGCCGTGCTCACTCGCCTCGAAGAGCCCAAGAAGCACAGCCTCACCTTGCTCCAGAAGATGAAGCTCTACGACGGCAAGGTGCTCCCGGGTTACACCCAGGACACGGTGAAGGAGCTCCGCAAGGAGTCCAAGCGCGAGGGCATGGACGGCATCAGCGCCCGCTACGTCCAGGACAAGATCTCGAACGCCCTCGTGAACGACGAGGGCGAGGGCACCATCAACCCCTTCATGGTGCTCAACGAGCTCGAGAAGGGCCTGCGCCACCACTCGCTCATCACCAACGAGGAGCAGCGCAAGAAGTTTCTCGAGTGCATCGGCATCGTCAAGCGCGAGTACGAGGAGCTCGTCAAGAACGAGGTCCAGCGCGCCATCAGCGCCGACGAGGAGGCCATCGCCAAGCTCGCCGCCAACTACATCGACAACATCAAGGCCTTCACCCTCAAGGAGCGGCTCAAGAACCGCTACACCGGCGCCGACGACGAGCCCGATGAGCGCCTCATGCGATCCAT
>JALOQB010000039.1 GCA_025453595.1 Polyangiaceae bacterium | reverse complement strand
ATCGCACCATCTAATCTCAATCTCCCTGTGCCAGAACCTTTGGAGTTCGTCCCTCGGCCTGATGGAGAGTGGCAGGGGATGTTGGTGGAGAAAAACGTTCGCCCTCCTTGCGAGGAGAGCGCTCGTTGTGGACTCGGGCGGGCTTGTGTGGGTGGCGTCTGTGTGGCATGTCAAGAAGACTCTCAGTGCAGCCAAGGGGAAGTCTGCGTGCTTGACCACTGCATCCAGCGAGAAAATGTTTCTTGCCGAAGTCGCAGAGATTGTGGAGAACAAGAACTCTGCGTGCTCTCTAAGCCCAAGGCTCCCCTTGCAGAAGAAGATCACCGCACCTTCCCGGCAGATCAATTGGCAGAACGCGCTCGATCTATCCTTGCCGCAAAAAAGGCTGCCAAAGGCTCTCACTGACCTGACCTCTTGCTCCCGGCGCGGTGAGGTCTTGCCTGCGCGCCACGATGACTGTGGTCGAGGGATGTTTGTATTTTTCTGCAACACCTTGGTGAGGCGCCCCCCCATCGCGTCCTGAAAGGTTCTCCCTGACTGGCACCTGGACTGTCCTTCCTGAGCGTGGTGTGCTGGGGCTGAAGCCTGGAAGCCGGACCATGGTTGCAACAGAACACCCGGGCACGAGGGCGGCGGGGTTGTCGATCAGGCGCCGGTGGAGGGGACGTGGCCCCGCAGCAGGACGGTGACCCGAGGTACACGTTCCGAGCCCTCGTTCACGAGGCCGCGCGCTGCGGGTCCCGCCGGTGGGCTCCCGCCCCTGAGCACGAGCGGCCCCACGACCGCGCTCAGGGCCGGGCGTCCGGAAGAACCGGTCGGCAGAGCGCCCGCCTCGGCGATTCACGCCCTGCGAGCCGCTTCGTTCTACGCACCAGGAGCGACAGCATGGCAAGCAGCCCTCCGAGCGCCGCGCTGTCACCGCCGCCCCCCCCCGCTGTACGGCAGCCACATCCGCCCTCGTCGGCGCCGGCATCGCCGGAGTCCGCTCCCTGGGCTCCAGCGCCTGCCGCTGCTCCAGCGCCACCGGAGCCGCCACCGCTCGCGCCTGCTCCCCCTGCCCCGCCCGGAGCCCCACCCGCGCCGGCCTGTCCTGCGCCGGACTGTCCTGCGCCGGCCTGTCCTGCGCCCGCCTGCCCTGCGCCGGCCTGCCCCACGCCCGCCTGCCCTGCGCCGGCCTGTCCCGCAGCGCCGGACTGTCCCGTCCCGGCTTGACCGCTGCCACCTTCGCCGGACGAGCCACCGGTCCCGCTGCTCCCTGCCGCGGCGCCTGCGGTGCCGGCAGCGCCGCCCTCGCCACCGGGGCCGCTGCCGCCTGCGGCTCCCGCGCTTCCCCCCGCCCCGGCGCCCCCGCCCGCGCCGCCCATGGCCCCGGAAGAGAAGCAGCTCCCCCCTTTGCACAGCTGGCTGGCAGGGCAGACCACGCCCGCGCACGGATCGTTGCGACACGCACCCGTGAGGGGATCGCAGTACGAACCGTCGTCGCACCGCTCGGCTGGACACAGGTTCGGCTTGCACTGCGGTGGCAAGCTGGCCCTGTCACATGCGCTGCCCGGGTCGCAGCCCGGAGCGCAGTCGGCCACGCACGCGCCCTTCACGCACGCCTCGCCCGCGGCGCACGCGACGTCGGCGCACGACGGGACGCACGAGAACGTCGAGAAATCCGCCGAAGGGACGCACGACTCGGTGTCGGGGCAGGACGTCGGACCGCAGGGGTTGGCGACGCACGACCCGAGGTCACACACCAGCCCGCACCCCTTGCAGCCCGTGAAATGACACGTATCGAGGACACACGTCCCCTTCCCGGACGCGTCGGGCCTGCACACCATACCGAAACCACACGTGACCCCGTCGCAGGGTTCCACACACCCCTTCGACAGGCTGCAGACACAGACCGGCGGCGTTGTGCAGTCGGTGGGGTTCGGCGGGGTGCCAGCGGGCGTGCATGCGACGCCAAACTGGGCGTTCAGCACGGTCTCCTGATCGCATCCGCCGTGGCAGAGATCGGGGATGCAATAGCCGCCCAGGGGCGTGCCGTCGGACCCGGTGGAATTTCGACAGATCGACCCGGCCGCGCAAGGCGTCTGGTCGCTGCACGGCGCCGCGCACCAGAAGCCCCCGACGGCCTTCACGCAGTCGTTCCCGACAGGACACGGTGGAACGCCATTCACGCCGCCATCGACGACCCCGTCGCAGTCGTTGTCCTTGCCGTCGCAAACCTCGTCGACGGGCCCCTTCTGGCCGATACACAGGAACGCACCGTTGCCACACGCGTAGGCCCCCTGCAGGCACTCGCCCGTCGCCACACCGCACGCATCGCCGATTTGCGCCCCCGGCGGCGCCTGCGGGCCGACCGAGCCGTCGATGCCATCGGGCGCAGGCCCCGGCTCGTCGATCAGCCCGTCGCAGTCGTTGTCCACCCCGTCGCAGATCTCGGCCGCGGGAGCCACTCCCCCCTCGCACGAGACGTTGCCGTCGGCCCCGCACAGCAGGGCGCCAGGCGAACACGCCCCCTTCGAACGATCGCCCGGGAAGGCAACGGTGTCGTAGGGGACGGCGCAGGGGCCCTGTACAGGGACATTGTTATCGGGCGTTCCATCGCAGTCGTTGTCGAGCCCGTCGCACACCTCGGGCGAGGGCATCACGGCCCCTGCGCAGTCGATGACCCCGCCCGAGCAGACCAGCACCCCTGGTTTGCACTGGCCCACCGAGGCCCCGCACGCGGCGCCGACGAGGGGCATGGCCCCATCGTCGACCAGGTCATTGCAATCGTTGTCGACGCCATCGCAAACCTCCTGGGTGGGGTTGCCAGGGCAAGGCGAGGCCGCCACGAGGGCGGGCCACAGCAGCAGCAAGGCGGACAGGACCGGGGCGAGAAAAAGTCGGCTCATGACGAGGATGGAACAGCAATCAGAGCCCATCTGGACCACCGCGTCCACGCGAGAAGCGAGGCCTGCTACCCCCTGCCTCTCCTTGCTCGCAGATCGAGCGAGAGCCCGGAGCGCCCGCTGCTCGTGAGCTGCTCGTGAGCTGGTCGGTGGCCTCTTGCGCTGGCCCTGCGCCAGCACCGGATCGACGGAGGCCCCCTGTCCCCCGAGGAGGTCGCCGCAGCCCGCGCCGCACTGGCCCGCGTTGGCGCCCCCGCCACCATCCTCGACACGGTCAACACCCAGCCGCCTGCCCCGCCGCCCCTCTGCCCCGCCTGCGGCCCCCGGCCCCCGCCCTCGCCTGGTGCCCCCCACCGGCCTCGCCGCCCCGCGGCCGGCTCGGCGCCCCATCGGCCGCGCCCCCGTCTCGGACCGGCCCCCCGGGCCAGGGGGCGGGCAAGGGCAGGACGAAGCGCCCCGCGGAGCGAGCGCGGACAAGGCGTGGGCAGGACGTCATGAAAAAAGGGGCCGCCAGCTCTCCCCCTCTTCTGAAGCTCCTTTGACCACTTTCCACCCCAACCCCGCTGAACCAGTCGCCCCCACGGTGGCCAGACCAACGGATAGCCGGTCTATAATGGCCAGATGTACAGAATTTATTGGCTGCTGGCGGGTGCTTGGCTTGCAGGCTGTTCGGGAGACGACCACCCATCCAATGCACAGGAGGCAGGCGCGAACGAGCAGGATGGAGGGGCGGATGTACCAACCGATGCCCCGTCGCAGGATGCTTCACCGCGGGATGCCTCACCGGAGGCTCCGGTGGTTTGCGACACAAAGCTTTATCTATGCGACCCGATCACGCCGGAGCAGCCCGGGGATTGCGTGGGCGGCCCACCCAACGCCAGCACGCCAGAGGATCTGAGCAGCACAAGGTTCCCTGACAGATGCGAAGCCGTGCAGGCTTCTCCGGGCTCGTCCTGTCTGTACTCGAACGTCCCCGGGTGCTGCCAGAACGCCTGGAGATGTGAGTCGGGCGAGTGGCATACTCAGTTGTAAAAAATCGACCGCTGGACCTTGACCCTCACGCAACGTGAGAGCCTAGCTTGCAGGGCCAGGAGACAACCATGGGACTCACGGTGAGTCGGCTGGCGAAGGTGGCTGGGGTCAGCGTGCGGACGCTGCACCACTACGACGAGATCGGGCTGCTGCGGCCCTCCAACCGCAACACCTCTGGCTACCGCTTCTACTCGCAAGCCGACCTGGAGCGGCTCCAGCAGATCCTCGTCTTCAAGGAGATGGGCTTCCCGCTGGAGGAGGTCCACCGGCTGCTCACCGAGCCCGGGTTCGACCGCGAAGCGGCGCTGCGGATGCAGCGCCAGTTGCTGAGGGAAAAAGCAGCCAGAGTGCAGCAGCTCCTGGACGCCGTGGACCGGGCGCTTGGCGCCCTGCAACGAGGGATCAACATGACCAAGGAAGAGATGTTCGTGGTGTTTGGCGACGATGACCCTTCTCGCCATGAGGCCGAGGCCGAGCAGCGCTGGGGACACACCGAGGCGTACAAGGAGTCAAAGCGGCGCACCACCTCTTACGGCAAGCAGGACTGGACCGCGATGAAGGCCGAAGCGGGCGAGATCTACCAGCGGCTCGTGGCCGCGGTGGACCAGGGGTTCCCGGCTGACAGCGCCGAGGCCCGCGCGGCGGCCGAGGCGCACCGCCTGCACATCGAGCGCTGGTTCTACCCCTGCCCCCGCTCGATGCACCGCTCGCTCGGAGAGATGTACATCGCCGACCCGCGCTTCACCGAATTCTTCGAGAAACTACGGCCTGGGCTGGCAGAGTACGCGCGCGATGCGTTCGTCGCGAACGCGACGCAGGGGTGAGTCACCACGAGCGCAGGGCGACACCGACCGACGAGGTGAAGCTCGGGCCCGCGCCGACCTCCGCGATGGAGCCGGCCAGCCAGGGCCCCTGCGGCGTCAGGGCCGCGCTCGAGACCTCGATGGCAGCCGCCCCGCCGCCGAGCGCACTCCAGCTCGTGCCGTCGAAGTGAAAGACGTTGCGCCAGCCCGTCTCGGGCCACACGTAGCCGGTCGCGATGAAGCCCTGGGCGAGCGGCAAGATCGACGTGAAGGTGTAGGAAAATCAAAGAGGGAAGAGGAAACAAGCGGACTGCCCTCGACCCCCTCGTCCAGCTGCTCTCCCTGGCCTCGCCCCCCTGCCGCCTGCCCCGCCGCCCCTCTGCCCCGCCAGCGGCCCCTGGCGACCTCCTCGTCCTGCACGGCTTCCCCCCACGCGCCCGTCGTCAGCCTTGCGCCGCACCCACCCCGCGGCCCCTGCCCAGGCCCCTGCTGCGCGGCGCAACGCCCGTCGTTCAAGGCTCCGACAAGCGGGCGTACGTCAGCCAGCAGCGCTGGCGGCCCCCTCCCCCTGCGTCGTGCGCCTGGCCCGCCTCGCCCACGCGGCGCCACGCCCCGCACCTCCGCGCTGCGGACCTCCGCGAGCGGAACCCTCCGCGAGCCGCCGGAACCAGCTTATGTTCTCCGGGGCGGCGCGGCTGTGGTCGCGCCGCTCGGAACGCTGCCGTCCGGCGAGTAGGTCAGAGTTCGTCCAACTCGACGCACCTTTTCTGCGGGGCCTTCGTGGCGAGGAGCCCACCGCAATCGCAGGTGCCCCCGGGGCCGAGCGACCAGCACTCCCAGCTCAGCTTGCCCTCGACCTCCTGGCAGGTCTGGTTCGCCTCGCATTCCGCGTCACTGGCGCACTCGCGACGCAAGCAGCAGCTTTTGTCCCATTCGAACGCTCCGTTCCCACAAAAGAACTGCTTGGTGGTTCCGGCGAGCGTGCAGGTCGACATGGGAGCGCCCCTCTCGCAAACCAGGCCGTAGCATGGCTGCGGAGCCTTTCCGTCCCATGGGCAAGCTTCCCACCCAGGAGCATCGATCACGGGCTTGTAAAGGGGCGAAAATCCGATGAACTCCTGGCCATCAGACAAGCGACGAGCGCAGTAGTACCCTGCCTGAGTTTCGCTGGGATGGAAGCAGGCGATGTCTGTTCCGATCACTTCCGTGTCGGCACAACCACGCACGCGATCGAAGGGGACGCCGTACACCCGTGGTGCGTCGGGGGGGCAGGCAGAGACAGGGTTGCTCGGCGTTCCCCCTGCACCTGCGCTGGCGCCCCCAGCCGCTCCCCCTGGGCCCGTTCCAGCCGTTCCCCCCGGGCCTGTCCCCGCCTCTCCGCTGGTACCGGCGCCGCCATGTCCGCCGCCACCCTGACGGCTCCCAAGCTCGCTCTGACTCCCACTGCCGCAAGCAAACATCCACCCGCAGGCAGCCAGAGCGACGAGCAAGCTCTTGGTCACGGGTAGCTCGCGCGATTGTTGGTGATGAATCCACCGAGCCACGGCGTGATGCGACGCACCATGGTGGGGTAGGCGATGTCCGTGGAGGGCAGACCCGAATTCTCGGTCGTCGTGCAGAGGCCACAGAACTCGGTGGTCACGATCCCGAGCGTCCACATGCCGGTCGAGTCTGGGTACGCGCGCGACCAGATGGGCCCACCGCTATGACCAGGACCGACGTCGTTGCCGGTGTTGAAGATCGTGAAGGCGTTGCTGTCCCCAGGGTCAGGGCCACGGAAGTTGTAAGAGCCCCGGCCGACCGTCTCGCCATAGAGGGTGTTCGCCGCGCAGCCAGATGGGCTCCACCCATATCCGCAGCCTGGGTACCCGTCGTTTCGAGCGTAGCTGTTGCCCGTCATCGCCGTCGAACCAGGCACGTAGTACCCAGACCACCCAGGCGTGCCGTTGGGTGAACTCGCCCACGCATTGTCCGGAAGCAGGAGAAGCGCCCAGTCCCACTTCCCGCACGTCTCACGATTCGATGCGGTGTACGACTGGTGGCAGTTGTTCGACACGTACTGGCTGTCGTACCAGTAGGCGGAGGTTGACACGACGCCGAACGGGGTCGTGGCGCCGGAACGGCGGCCCGCGTACGTGACGGTGGCTGCGGTCAGCGAGTTGAAGAGCAGGCAGTGTGCAGCCGTGAGCACGAGGCGCCTGCCCACGAGAGTTCCGGTGCATCCGCCCACGCCCACCACCTGACCGATCCGGTGGAGATCCGCGTCCGCCAGCGGGTAGGTCGTGCTGATCGCCTTATTGACCCGCGAATCGGTGCCGTTCGACAACCCCTGCGTGGAGAGCCCCGGAGAGGGGGACGCCCCAGATTCGCCGCCTGACGATGGCCGGTTGATGCCCAGCTCCTGCGCCGTGTCCCACAGGGCAGTGATCTCGTCCGAAGGCAGCTCCAGCTCGGTCTCTTCGCCCGCCTCCAGGTTGGCGAACACGATGCGCTTGAAGCCGTCGGGCGTCTGCTCTGGCCAGTCTGACTCACGGGCATGGGCAGCGATGATTTCAAGCTGCTGGCGACCTGCCTCTGCGTCCGGCCCCTTCGACCGGTCGTAGGGCGGATCCGCGTTGTAGTCCTCGCATGCCAGATTCTTGTCGATGGGAAGCAAGCGTCGAAAGCGCTGGCGACCCTTCACAGGAGCGAGGCTCGCCGTGAGGGCGTGCTGCGCCTCGGCCGTCCGATCGAGGCCGGACTCAGGTGCCTCGGTTGGGGAGCCGCCATCGTGCGTGGGCTCCGCGCACGATGCCAACGCCAACGCCAACGCCAACGCCAACGTGCCCGCAGCGGACGAACGAAAACGGCTCACCGATGAGAGATGGTCCACCCTGATGACTCTTTGTGACCTCCTCAGCCCTATCAGAGGTATAGAGGTATAGGCAGTTCAAAAGGGGTTGGAGAGCAAGCCTGTCGCCCTCGCCCCCCGGGCACCTCGCCCGGCTCCCCTCCCCAGCCTCGCTGCCCCGCCTGCGGCCCCCGGCTCCCGCCCTCGCCTGGTGCCGCCCTCTCCCCGCGGCCGGCTCCGGGCCTCATCGGCTGCGCCCCCGTCTTGGGCCAGCTCCCGGGCCAGGGGGCGGGCAAGGGCAGGATGAAGCGCCCCGCGGAGCGGGGTGTGGACCAGGCGGGTGCAGGACGTTACGAAAAAAGGGGCAGCCAGCTCTCCCCCTCCACTGGGTCTCCTTTGACTCCTTTCCACCCCAACCCCACTGAAGCAGGAGACAATATCTGGACCACACCAACAACCGAGCGGGTGCTTGAAATCATCATTCCGCGCGGCGCCGCGACCCCGGCGCAACGGGCCGAAATTGCAGCGGCGGAGCAACGCGCGGCGGGGCTGGCCAATCCGGTGCACTCCGAGGCCAGGGAGATACCATGAGCAAACCCACTTTCATCAACGTTTATGGCGCGGGCAATTCCATCCTGATCGCGCCGATGGCGGGATGGGGCGGCGGCTATCGCGAGACCGGCGAGCACGGCAAGGCGAAGCTCGACGACCCCGATCTGGCAGCCTTGTTCAACGACCTGATGGACCGGTCCGACATCCGCCTCGGCGCCTATCAGCAAGGCGTGCCGGTGCCCTACGCCAAGACCGGTTACGGCAAGGCTGCCGCAATGGCCCGGCGGCACGGCGCGCCGCTGCTATGCGCACAGTTGTTCCGCGAAGAAAACGGCAAGCTGACGCTGCAATTGTTCGGCCCGGTGCCGGGTGAGCGCGGGCTTGCACCTGCCGGAGCCCCGGAAAATCCCGTCGACCTCGAAGAGGCCATTGTCCGGATCCAAACCCTGTTCGCAGCGAATAGCTGATCTTGCGCAAAGGAAGCTGCCACGCATCATCGATGCACGCGTCCATAACTCCCTCGCGGTTGGCAGCTGGAAGATCCGGCTGGTCACACTGACGCTCAAGGGCGAGGAGATCCTGTCAGAGGTTCTGACCGAGGGAACCGGGCGATGGCCGCGCCCCCGTCTCGGACCGGCCCCCCGGGCCAGGGGGCGGGCAAGGGCAGGACGAAGCGCCCCGTGGAGCGGGGTGTGGACAAGGCGCGGGCAGGACGTCACGAAAGGAGGGTCGGTCAGTTCTCTGCCTTTCCTGGATCTCCCTTGACTCCCTCCCAACCCAACCCCGCTGAGCCCTCAAAGAAGCTATTCAAAAGTCAAGTAGGATCTTTTATTGCACTGCCACCGAAATCCACGTTCAAAGGTAGCCACCCCATCCAGAACATCGCCGCCAGCCTTGTGCCCGCCTTGATGCCTGCCCCTGAGCCTCTCGTTCGGGTATTTTTCGGCGAATTATGCGCCTTGGCACCCTTATTTTTCTCGCGCTGGGCGCCCTCCTCGGCTGCTCGGACGACGCATCGAACGAACCTGCCGGCCAGGCCGGACGGACCTCTGGAAGCTCCGGACAATCCGGCCAGACCGGCGCAGGGAGCGGTGGCCAGGTCGACGCGGGGCAGGGGGGGGCCGGAGGTTCTGGACAGAGTGGTGCTGGGCAGCCTGGCGCGGGCAACGGCGGCGCGGGCCAGGGTGGGGGCTACAAGGGGGCGGCCTGGAAGCCGGCGAGTGGGCCGGTGCTGGAGGGGCAATTCGCGCCGCAGGCTCCGTTCTCGGGCGACGCCTCGGTGGTGAAGTCGGGCGCCACGTTCTTCATCTATCACACGTGCTACGCTGTCGATCGGCAGGGCACGGACACGTGCCTGGCGACTTCACAGGACGGGGCGACCTGGACGCTGGTCGACACTGGCGATGCACAATCGCAGGGGCGCGTGCTACGCAGCGAGATCGGCGCGTGGGATGAGGCGCACGAGACGCCCTTCGCCATCCAGTGGAAGGGTGAGACCTGGCTCTACGCCATCGGCTACAGCCCCGCGAGCACAGGCTTCTTCGGAGCCAAGAAGGTGCAGCTCGCAGTGGCACGTTCGAAGGATGGCGTGCACTTCGAGCCCACGCAGGGGCCGCTGTTCGAGCTATCGACGCTCGACTCGCACGGCCTCACCAGCCCCACGATCGTCGAGCACGAGGGCAAACTGGTCATGCTCTACACCGGCTGGTGCCTCGACGCAGCGTCCTGCCCGCGGGTGAAGGATGGTAAGCTGGTGGCGCTGCTGGGGGCCACGTCGAGCGACGGCGTCGCCTGGCAGAAGCGCGCCGAGCCTGTGGTGCTCGATGTCCCGATGCCCTGGGCCTCGCAGGGCATCGCCGAGACTCATCTGCTGCGCGAGCCGACGACGGGGAAGTTCTTGCTGTTCTTCCAGGGGCTCTCTTCGGGGGCGCATGTCCTGGGTATGGGCTGGGCCGACGACCCCTTTGGCCCCTGGACCTGGCTGCCTGACCCCATCCTGAAGCCCGATGACGTGGGGGGCTGGGCCAGCGGCGGACTGGTCGCCCCCCACGTGTTCGTTGAAAGCGGCAAGTCTTACCTGTGGTTCAGCGGCGAGGAGACCGACCCGACCACCGGCAAGATCAAGACATTCCGCATCGGGCTGGCCACGGCCGACGGGCCGCTGCTGATCGCTCCGTAAGCGCCGTCCCCACAGCGCGCCTCGCGGCACCTGGTGCTTTGTTGCGCAAGGTGACAAGGCAGCTCAGCCGGCCTCCAGGTGGGGGGCCATGAGCCGGGCGATCCAGTCCACGACCGCGCGGACACGGCGGGGCGGGTTGCGGCCGTGGTTGTGCACGATCGCCACCGGCATGGGGGCGCAGGGGAACTCGTGGAGCACCTCCACCAGCGCCCCGGACGCCAGGCTCTCGCGCATGCCGACCCGGGGCGCCTGGATGATGCCCAGGCCGGCGAGGCAGGCGGCGAGGTAGGCGCCGGCGCTGTTCACGGTGACCGAGCTGCGGACCGGCCGCTCCCGGTAGCCGTCTCCGTGGCGGTACTCGAAGGTCGCCGGGGCGGAGCCGAAGCGCAGGGAGTAGTCGACGATCTGGTGCCGGTCCAGCTCGTCCGGGGACCGGGGGACCCCGAAGCGAAGCAGGTAGGCGGGGCTCGCGCAGTTCACCATCAGCAAGGAACCCAGCCGCCGCGCCACCAGCCCCGAGTCCTCCAGGGCGCCGATGCGCAGCACGCAGTCGAAACCCTCTCGCACCAGATCGACGCGCCGATCCGTGGTGCTCACCTGGATCTCGAGCTGCGGGTGCGCGGCCAGGAACTCGGGCAACCTCGGCAGGAGGAGGTTGCAGGCGAAGTCGATGGGCAGGTCGATGCGCAGGCACCCGCGGAGGCCGCTGGGGCCCTGGAAGAGCGTCGACAGCTCGTCGAGCTCCGCCACCAGGCGCCGGGCCCGGGGCAGGAGCTGCTCGCCGTCCGGCGTCAGCCGCACGGCCCGCGTCGTGCGGTGGAGCAGCAGGCAGCCCAGGGAGGCCTCCAGCTCCTGGATGCGGATCGAGGCCCGGGCCCTGGAGAGCCCGAGGTGCTCGGCGGCGCGGGAGAAGCTCGCCAGCTCGGCCACCTTGACGAAGACACGGAGCGCATCAGGATCCATTGTTTCTTTCTACGAAACAGTGTGTCCAGGGCCCCGGCATTCCGCAAGCGAGGGGCGATCGCTACGGTGCTGGTCGAGGTTGCAGGAGGGCGCCAGGGCCCGGCAACGAAAGGAAGAACACCATGAACCAGCAGCGTCGCATCGCCCTCATCACCGGAGGCAGCCGGGGCCTCGGCAAGAGCATGGCCCTCCAGCTGGCCGAGCGGGGGGTGGACACCATCCTCACCTACCGCGCCAGGGCCCAGGAGGCGCAGGATGTCGTGGCCCAGGTCGAGGCGCGGGGAGGCAAGGCCGCGGCGCTGGCGCTGGACGTGGGGAGGAGCGCGACGTTCCCCGCGTTCATCGAGGGGCTCCGGGGGAAGCTCCGGGAGGTGTGGGGGCGCGAGCGCCTCGACGCGCTCGTCAACAACGCGGGGATGGGGCACCACGCGGCCTTCGCCGAGACGAGCGAGGAGCAGTTCGACGAGCTGATGAACGTCCACCTCAAGGGGACGTTCTTCCTGTCGCAGCGGATGCTGCCGCTGATCGAGGATGGCGGTCGGATCCTCCACATCTCGACCGGGCTGGCGCGCTTCACCTTCCCTGGCTACAGCGCCTACGCGGCGATGAAGGGCGGGGTCGAGGTGCTGACCCGCTACATGGCCAAGGAGCTCGGGCCGCGGCGCATCACCGTCAACGTGCTGGCCCCGGGGGCCATCGAGACGGATTTTGGCGGCGGCGCCGTGCGCGACAACGCCGATCTGAACCGGATGATCGCGGCGCAGACGGCGCTGGGGCGCGTGGGGCTGCCAGACGATATCGGCGGCGCGGTCGCCCTGCTGCTCTCGCCGGAGAGCGGTTGGATCACGGGCCAGCGTGTCGAATTTTCGGGAGGAATGATGCTCTGATCCGGAGAGGGCGCGGGGTCAGCCGGCCACCAGGATGAAGCTCACCACGGTGGTGGCGCTGCCGCCGCGGTTGGGCGTACCGAAGGTGCGTGCGCCCTCGATCTGGCAGGCGCCTGCCTTTCCGGTCACCTGCCGTGGTGGCCGGGGAGTCGGGGCTGGATCCGTCTGCCCAGCGCCGCAGGAACGAGCTAGGTTGGCCGGATGCGCTGGCTCATCTTTGGGATGCTCCTCCTGGCCTCCACCGCGGGCTGCTCGGAAGAGACAGAAGACCCTGTCCCCGCCTCGACCGAGCTCCCTCGCTCCGTCACCCAGACCATCGGCCCCGAGGGGGGTCAGATCGTGCTGGATGGCGCCACCGTCACCTTCCCTGCCGGCGCCGTCGACAGGGCGACCTCGATCACCATCACCGCCACGGAAGAGGCGCCGCCGGCCGGCTTCACGGCGCTGTCTCGCGTCTACGAGTGCGGACCGACCGGCCTGAGCTTCGCCCAGAAGGTCACCATGAACATGGTGTTCTCCGCCGACGGGAGCCCGGCCACCATGTTCTGGTCCAGCGGCGAAGACCCCTCGTTCAAGGACGTGGGCGGCGCCCTCGATGGCAACCGGATGGCCGCCCAGGTCGGCCACTTCAGCAAGGGCTTCGTCGGCCGGAAGAACCCCTGAGCGAGCGCCTCACAGGTCGGCGCAGCAGCGGAACCCGGTCGAGTAATCCCGGTAGGCCGTGCTGTGCCCCTCGGTGACGTAAGCGCAGCCTTCCCCCAGGGTCTTCGTGTCGAGAAAATAACCACCTCGAAAGACGCCCCGGGGGTCGTCGGTCCACTCGTGGACGTTGCCGACCAGATCGAAGACCCCCTCCTCGGTGGCGCAGCGGGCGAAGTGACCCGAGCGGGCCACCGTGCCGGCGACCTGCACCAGCCTCGGATCGTTCATCGTACGGTGATCCGCCGGGGCCTGGGGCCCGTACAGCAGGCGCAGCGGCGAGACCCCCTCGTCGTTGCACAGACCGCTACGAAACCTCGTCCCGTACGGATAAAGAGAGCCGGAAGGCCCCCGGCAGGCGCGCTGCCACTCGGCCCCGGAGCACAGGCGCTTGCCCGCGAGACGACAGGCCTCGGCGGCCTCCTGCTGGCTGATGTACGACTGCGGAAACCGACCCGCCTCGCTGATCGCCCGCACCCTCTTCCCCTCGACGGGCCTCGAGTGAGGGTGCTCCCGGGGCGGCGCCTCCGCGTCGAGCTGCTCCAGCGCGGCCTCGAAGCGATCGATGCAGTAGCGCCCCTCGATGGCCGCCATCCCCGCCGGGCACCCCCCCGAGGATGCCCCGGGCGCGACCGCAAGGGCGGCGAGCCAGAGCCAACCAGGAAGGGTCTTCTTTGACACCAGACCCGTCAGCTGCCGGCGATGGTCATGGAGGCGACGCGGAAGGAGGGAGCGGCGGTGGCGGTGCGGAGGTCGAGGTCGCTGGCGAGGGCGTCGATGGACTGGAGGAGGCGGTCGAAATTGAGGGAGATGGTGACCTCGCTGACGGGGAAAGCGAGCTTCCCGTTCTCGATCCAGAAGCCGCCGGCGCCGCGGCTGAAGTCGCCGGTGATGGCGTTGAAGCCAAAGCCCATCATCTCGGTGACGTAGAGGCCGCGGGGGGTGCTGGCGACGAGGTCGTCGTGGGAGAGGGACCCGGGGAGCATGAGGAAGTTGGAGGTGGTCTCGCCGACGCCGCCGGAGGCCCCGCGGGAGGCGCTTCCGGTGGAGGGGCGGCCCAGCTTGCGGCCGCTGTAGCTGTCGCAGAGGTAGGTCTTGAGGATGCCCTCCTCGATGACCACGTTGCGACGGGCGGGGAGCCCCTCGCCGTCGAAGGGGCGAGAGCCCGGGGCCCCGGGGATCAAGGGGTCATCGACGATGGTGATGGAGGGGCTCGCGACGCGGGTGCCCTCGCGGCCGACGAGGTAGCTGCTCTTGCGCCAGATCGAGCCCCCGGTGAGGACGCCGGCCAGCATGCCGAGGATCGAGCGGGACACGTCGGGGCCGAAGATCACGGGGGCCTCGCAGGTGGGCACCTTGCGAGCGCCGAGGCGCCGCAGGGTGCGGCGGGCGGCCTCCTCGCCGACGAGCCGGGGGTCTTCGAGGTGGGCGAGGGAGCGGCGAGCGGTCCAGTGGTAGCCGCGGCGCTTCTTGCCGCCTTCGTCGTCCGCGACAGGGACCACCGAGAGGGACTGGTAGGAGCCCTTGTAGCCCCCCCGGAAACCGGAGGACAGGACGAGGGCGAAGCCGCCAGCGGTGCGGGAGAAGGTGGCCCCCTCGCTGTTGGTGATGCGGGGGTCAAAGCGCAGCGCGGCGCTCTCGCCGGTGCGGGCCCAGGCGATGGCGGTGGCGGCGTCGATGGCGCCGCCGGCGGGGTCAAAGGTGCGCAGATCCGGGAGCGGGCCGCGGTGGAGCAGGTCCGGGTCGGCGGGGCCAGCGAAGGGGTCTTCCTGGCTGAGGTCCGCCAGCTCGAGGGCGTCGGCCACGAAGCGCTCCAGGCCCTCGGGGGAGAGGTCGCTGGTGGAGGTGAGCGCGACGCGGCGGTTCTTGATGACGCGCATGCCGACGGAGCGATGGCCCGCCTCCTCGACCAGCTCGGGCTCGCCCTTGCGCACCTTGGCGGACAGCTCGTTGCCGGAGCGGGCGATGCACTCGGCGACGTCAGCCCCCCGGCGGAGGGCGCGCTGCACCAGGTCATCGGCGAGGTCGGTGAGTCGTGCGATCTCAGGGTCGGTCATGGTGCCGAGGAGGGTGCCCCCCCCTCCGGGGCCGGTCAACCACGACGCGACGCCAGGGAGAGCAACCGCAGTTCGCGGGTGGTCCAGGCGATGCCGGCGAACAGGCAGAGCAGGAACCAGAGCACCGCGTAGCCGACCGGGCTGCCAGGGAGCGGATCGGCGCCCCCACCCCGGTGAACCTGGGCGTAAGTCCCGTAGAGGGCCAGGCGACGGGCCAGGACCCCGACCACCAGCGCCGCCAGCGCCAGGGGGACCACCCCCATCGGGAGCAGGGCGATCAGCTTGCGCTGGCGCACCTGGGCCGCCCCCACCGCGAAGCCCAGGGGCACCACGGCGATGTCCAGCAGCACCCCGACCAGGATCATGGCCGAGGGCAGGTGCCGCCCGTCCAGCAGGTACGCCAGGCTCCAGTCGGTCGCGTAGGCCATAAAATACCCGGCCATGGGTCCATACACGAGGAAGGCAAAGAGGACGACCACGGCGAGGGAGCGCGTCGAACCGAGGACCCCGGGGGCCCGGGTGAGCTCTTCCCCGGCAGCCCAGGAGAACAGGATCCCGATCGAGAACCCGACGAGCGGGGCGATGTAGGCCGGCACGGTGCGCCTATAGCACGGGTGAAAACCCGGGGCGGTTTCGGCGCTGGCGGTGCCCTGGCGGGGCGGCTAAAAGGGGGCATCCCATGGACACGGAATTTCTGAGGATGCTGCTGGGTGATGTCGCCGCCGGGAAGACCCCGGTGGACGCGGCGCTCGAGTCTCTCAAGGACCTCCCCTACCGCGACATCGGCGCCGCCCGTGTCGACCTGCACCGGGCCCTGCGCCAGGGCATCCCCGAGGTGATCCTGGGCGAATGGAAGACCGCCGAGCAGATCTCCGCGGTGGCCCGTGAGCTGCTCCGCCACCAGCAGAGCGTGATGATCACCCGCCTCGACCCCCAGAAGGCCGTCGCTGTCTGCGAGGCCCTCCCGGAGCTCCGCTACAACCCGGTCTCTCGCATCGCCAGCCACGAGGTCAACCCTCCGCCCACCATCCCCGGGCGCGTCGCCGTCGTCACCGCGGGGACCGCCGACATCCCCGTCGCCGAGGAGGCCGCCGAGACCGCACGCCTCATAGGCCTCCAGGCCCATCGCATCTTCGACTGCGGCGTCGCTGGCCTGCACCGTATCCTCGACCGACGCGAAGACCTCCGCAGCATGGACGTCGTCATCGCCGTCGCCGGCATGGAAGGCGCCCTCCCCAGCGTCCTCGGGGGCCTCGTCGCCTGCCCCGTCATCGCCGTCCCCACCAGCGTCGGCTACGGCGCCCACCTCGGCGGCCTCGCCCCCCTCGCCACCATGCTGACCACCTGCGCCTCCGGCGTCGTCGTCTGCAACATCGACAACGGCTTCGGCGCTGCCGTCGCCGCTTACCGCATCCTGTCTCGCAGAAAATAGAGCGCTCATGGCCCACGAAGGACACGACCACGACCACAAAGACGGCCACGAGCACGAGCACGGGCACGGGCACGGGCACGAGCACGAGCACGGGCACGAGCACGGGCACGGGCACGGGCACGAGCACGGGCACGGGCACGGGCACGGGCACGGGCACGGGCACAGCCATGCGTTTGCACCTCACGGGGAGTCGCACGATCACCCGGACACGCGGCAGGATGCGCTGGGCGAGGGTGCGGGGGCCGGGAAGGTGCTTTTTCTGGACGCCTTCAGCGGCATCGCCGGGGACATGACCATCGCGGCGATGCTGGATCTTGGCGTGCCGCTGCTGGTGGTGGAGCGGGCGGTGGCGAGCCTTCCGATGGAGGGGTACCACGTGCACCGCGATCACACGCACCGCAGCGGGATCGTGGCGGCGCGCTTCGACGTGCACCTCGACGGCCCGCAACCCGAGCGGACCTACAAGAGCATCGACACGATGCTCCAGGGGGCCCCGCTGGCGGATGGGGTGAAGGACCTGGCACGGCGCATCTTCCGCAGGCTGGCGGAGGCGGAGGCCACGGTGCACCGGATGCCGATCGACGAGGTGCACTTCCACGAGGTGGGGGCCGTCGACGCGATCGTCGACATCGTGGGCGCCGCGGCCTGCTTTGTGTATCTGGGGGCCGAGGTCGTGGCCTCGCCGTTGCCGATGGGGCGGGGCTTCGTCAAGGCACGTCACGGGGTGCTGCCGCTGCCAGCGCCCGCGACGGTGCTGTGCCTGCGCGACATCCCCACCTACCCGGTCGACCTGGACGCCGAGCTGGTGACCCCCACCGGGGCCGCCATCCTCGCCACCGTGGCCTCCCGGGTCGAGCGGTGGCCAGCCTTTGCCCCCGAGCGCGTGGGCTGGGGGGCGGGCTGGCGCGACCTCCCGGACCGCCCCAACCTGCTCCGCGCGGTCCTCGGGAGCACCCCGGCCTCCTCCGGCGCGACCCTGGGCACCCACGTCGTCCTGGAGGCCAACATCGACGACATCACCGGCGAGCTGGCGGGCCACACCATCGAGGCCCTGCTGGCCGCCGGCGCCCTCGACGCCTGGGCCACCCCGATCACGATGAAGAAAGGGCGCCCCGGGCTGATGCTCTCGGCGCTGGTCGAGGCCTCGTCGGCGGACACCCTCGCCACCGTCCTGCTCCGCGAGTCCACCACCCTCGGCGTGCGGCGCATCGGCGCGAGCCGCACCGAGCGCCCGAGGCGCATCGACCAGGTCGAGACCCCTTACGGGCTCATCCCGGTGAAGGTCAGCGAAGGCCCCTACGGACCGCCCATGCTCAAGCCAGAATTCGACGTGTGCGCCCGCGCCGCCGCGGACCACGGGGTCCCGGTCCGCGTCGTGATCGCCGCCGCTCTGGCCCGGGTGAAATGAAGAAGATCGTGTCCCCTGGCGCGCTCTCGCCGGCCGAGCTGGACGACTTCCTCCAGCGGGGCTGGTTCCGTATCGGCCAGACCCTCATCACCTGCCAGGCCCTCCAGATCCAGGACACCCTCCTCAGCACCGTCTGGACCCGCACCGACCTCGCCCAGTTCCAGGTCACCAGCAGCCTGCGCCGGGTCATGCGCCGCGTCGAGGAGCGCTTCTCGGTCCGCGTCGTGCCTGCCGTCGTCGACGACGAGCACGAGGCCCTCTACCAGCGCTACCTCTCCACCACCGACGGCGCCCGGGCGCGCACCCTCCGCCACTTCCTCTTCGACGAAGGCGAGGACCGGGGCCTCTTCCAGACCCACGAGGTCCGCGTCTGCGACGGCGATCGGCTCGTCGCCTTCAGCTACTTCGACGCAGGCCAGGCCAGCCTCCAGAGCCTGATCGGCGTCTACGACCCCGACTTCGCTCGCTACGGCCTCGGCCTCTACACCATGCTCCGCGAGGTCCGCTTCGGCGTCGACACCCGGCGCCGCTTCTTCTACGCCGGCTACGTCCTCCCCGGGGAGCCCAGGATGGACTACAAGCTGCGCACCGGGGCCATCTGGTTCCTCGACGATCGCGACGGTGTATGGAAGCCCTGGAGCGAGTACACGCCTCAGAATTATGTGCCGCCGGTGGAGCGCCTCCGCGCCATGCTGCACGAGGCGTCGCGCCACCTGCACCGGCTCCGGATCCCGCACCAGCTCCGGGCCAACCCGATGTTCGAGCTGCCGGTGCACTCCCCTTCCCTCAGCATGTGCCTCGACCAGCCGCTGGTCCTCGAGTGCGTCCCCGAGCGCCACCCGGTCGCGGCCCTGCTCGTGGGCTGGGACACCAGCACCGAAGATTTCTTGCTCATCCACGCCCTGCGCACCGAGGCCCACGCCAAGAACCGGCCCGAGGAGAAGATCGAGCTGCTGGTCGTCGTCGAGCAGCGAGCCCTGGGCCCCGAACCCCATCAGGCCGCCGACGCGGTCCTGCAAGAGGTGTTTCGGGGCTGATTACCTGTCCGGGGAGTCTGCCGGCGCCAGGGCAGACCTGGCGGGCCGGTTCTCGTCGACGTTGCCATGGCCCTGCCGTGGCCGCATCCCTTCTGCAGGAGGTCCGACGGAAGGTCGTTGCGTCGAGTCCGGGGTGTCACGTGGCTTCACGGTGTGAAAAAATGAGGCCAGACCGGCCGGATAAAAGGCCAGGCAAAGCCCTTTTCCAGCGCCTTTTCTGGCCAGAAAAAATGGCATCGCGGTTGCAGCCACCATGGCAGCCATGATTTCAATTGTTCTTCGAAAAATATGCTTTGCAATTTCTGGTACCAGCCTGCTCGGCTGCGGGGCCAACCTGCATACAACGCCCTGGATCGACGCTCCCCGCGGCGAACTGGTGGCGTCCCTGGGACGCAGCGCAGGGCAACAGGCCATTGTGACGGAAAGGCCCACGCCCGAGGAGTCCTTGTTCAGGCAACGGCGCGTGGACTACACGGCCTGGAATGCGGCCATCTCCTACCGACCGGTGCTCTCCCGGCGCACCCAGCTCGGGCTGTCGCTCTCGCCGGTCGCGCTCGATCTGAAGATCGTCATGCTCGAAGCTCCGGTGACAGTATCCGTGCTGCCCCGATGGACACTGCTGAACGTATCCGAGGGCATGAACCTGGAGATGCCGCTGCTGGTGGGCTGGCGCAGCCGCCACATCGATGTCTTCGGCGGGGCGGGGCCTCGCTGGATGATCCCCTCGGAGCTGATCAAGCCGAGCTACGGGGATCGGTACGAGCGGCGCGTCTCGGAGCTCGAAGGGAGGTTGTCAGCAGGGGTGCGCGTATTTGTTTGGACTCAAAGTGCATTCATGGTGGAGGCGACACGACTCTGGACGATCAAGGGTAAAACGGACCGGGAAACATTCGCCCTCAACCTTGGCCATTCCTGGAGCTGGTGAACGGGATGAAACCGCGACGGAAAGCATCCATGCTCGCAGCCGTGATGATCGCTGCGGCGATGACAGGCTGCGGGAACTCGTATGTGGAAGAGGTGCGCTGTGTCCCTTCGGAAGCAGGGCAGTGCAAGCACATGGAGCCAGATGCGTTCAACGACGACAAGCAATGCCAGGACAAGGCGACCGAGGTGATGGCAGGGCCGGTGCTGACAACAGACCCCACGATCACGGGACGGGACGCGGCAGGTGCCTGCTGCTACCTCGTCAAGCTCGACCGAGCAGAGGGGAGGCTTTGTCTGGGCAGCGGTCGACCACTCGGCATCCAGGGCGAAGTGAGGTTTGCGGAGCTGCGCCGGGGCGGCGTGGCCTGGGCTTGAAGGGTGGTGCCCTGGGCAAACTGCTCACGGGGAGTCTGCCGGCGCCAGGCGCTCGAACGGCACGCTCATGTAGACCGGCTCTCCGGGGTTGACCACCACGGTCACAGGGCGACGAGGGGCTCCAGGAGGCTCCAGTTCCAGCGTGTGTCGACCTGGTTCCATCGCCAGCGTGCAGGGGGTACTGCCCTGCAACACGCCACGCCAGTACACCTGCGCGGAACCTCCCGGGGTGCTCACCGTGACCCGCACCCGGACCCCTTCCACCGACGGCGGCGCGGACTGCCCCACCTGCGACGAGGCCAGGCGCCCGGGCCCGGAAGCCTGTGCAGCAGGCCCGGACCTGACCGGAACCACGGGCGCCGGGGGCGTGACGGGCACCACCTGCACGCTCCTGGAGGACGTGGGCTCCTCGGGCTGAACGGGCGTAGGTTCCGCGGACACCAGTGGAGACGGCACGCTCGCGGCAGGGATCACCGCGCCGCGGGACGCCACCAGCGCACCACCGCCGAGGCCCCCCCCCAGGAACAGCGCAACCAGGAGCCAGCCAAGGCCCCGCGACGAAGGGGCCGGGCGCCCACCGGAGCGCAGCGTGCCCGGGACGGAAGCCACCTCGAGGAGCGCCGAGGAAGGTTCTTGCAGCAGAGGCAGGGGCTGGCGGCTCGACGAGGCTACACGCATCACGCCGGAGGAATCGGCGCGCGAGGAGCGAGCTTCCGGCAGCACCTGCAGCAGCGCACGGACCCGGGAATCCTCTTCCGGGAAGAACAGCGAGAAGGTCCCGGCGCTCTGCCCGATCGAGAAGGGTTCCCCCAGCTCAAAAAGCACCGTCTCGATGGCGAGGCTCAGGGCCCGGGCAGTCTGGAATCGCCCCTCGGGGGCCGGGTGGAGGGCCTTTTGAACCAGCCGCTCCAGCTCCACCGGGAGCCCCTTGACCTGCTCCCTCAGCGGAAGGATCTCGCCGTTGAGCACCCGCTGGAGCAACAGCCCCTCGTCGCTGGTACCGTACGCCCGCCGCAGGCACAGGAGCTCCTGGAGCACGAGGCCGAGGGCAAAGATGTCCGCGCGCCGGTCCAGCTTCCCTGTCCTGAGGTACTCGGGTGCCATGTAGGCGAGCTTTCCCTTGAAGGCGCCGGTCTCGGTGAGCTGCTGACGGCCGAGGGATTTGACGACGCCAAAATCCAGCACACGCACGGTGCCGTCCCGGCACACGAAGAGGTTGGACGGGGAGATGTCGCGGTGGACGATGTCCAGCGCCTCCCCGTCATCCCCACACGCCTCGTGGGCCGCGTGGAGCCCCTCGCAGGCATCCGCGATCAGGCGAAGCGCCCAGCGCCATCGCTCCAGGGCCGGGAACCGCGGGGACTGGCGGAGGCGCCGGAGCAGCGTATGGAAGGTCAACCCATCCAGGTAATCCATGGCAAGGAAGGCCTCCCCCTCATGAACCCCGTGGTCGAGCACGGGGGCGAGGAAGGGGTGGTGGAGGCGCGCCGAGACCCGCGCTTCGTCCTCGAACATCGCCAGGAAGCCGTCCTGCTCGATCAGGTGAGGGTGCATCAGCTTGATCGCAACGAGCCGGTGAAACCCCGCGCTCCCCACGGTCAGGGCTGCATGCACCGTGGCCATCCCTCCGGAGGCGATGGGCTCGCAGAGGTAGTAACGGTCCAGCCAGCGGCGTCGGTAAGGACGGGCGGGGGCGTCGTTCATCGCAGGTGAAACTCGACGCGGCGGTTCCTGGCCCGGTTCGCCGCCGAGGTGTTGGGCACCAGCGGGGCCTTCTTGCCGAACCCGGTCGCCTTCAGCCGCTCCGGAGCTACACCACGCTGGATCATGGCCTCCCGCACCGCCTCCGCCCGGCGCTGGGACAGCTCGAGGTTGTAGCCCGCGTCACCCTTGTCGTCGGTGTGACCCTGCACCTCGACCTCGCGGATCTCGGGGTGGTTCTTCAGCACCGCGGACACCGCGTCCAGGATCTGGAAGCTGCTCTTGCCCTCGATCTCCGCCTTGTCCAGCTTGAAGTTCACCTGCTGGGTGATCCTGATCTGCTCTCCCTCCAGGGTCGCCAGGGTCTTCTGCTTCTTCTCGGGGCAGCCATCGTCGTCCTCGATCCCGTTGTACGTCTCCGGCTCCGAGGGGCATCGGTCTCGCTCGTCCGGGATCCCATCGCCATCCTTGTCAGGAGGACACCCGTTCTTCTTCGGGTCCGCGTCCTTGACCCCGGGCGTCTGGGGGCAAGCATCCTCCGCGTCCGCGATGCCATCTCCATCCCGGTCGGGGGGGCACCCATTCTTCCTGGGATCCTCGTTCTTCATCCCCACCACGGCAGGGCAAGCGTCCTCTCTGTCCGCGATGCCGTCTCCGTCTCGGTCCGGGGGACATCCGTTCTTCTTCGGATCATCGCTCTTCTCGCCGGGCTCCAGCGGGCAAGCATCCACCCTGTCCACGATGCCATCGCCATCCTTGTCGGGAGGGCATCCATTCTTCTTCGGATCGTCGCTCTTTTCCCCTGGAAGCTCGGGGCAAGCATCCACCCTGTCCGCGATGCCATCGCCGTCGCGGTCCGGATCCTCCACTGAGGCCGCAGGCGCCGGAGCTGGCGCTGCCGGAGGAGCGAGCCGGAAAGCTGCCCCTAGCCCGAAGGACCAGAACAGCGCATCCGAGGGCCCTGGCTTGCTGTCCGGCTGGGCAACCCACCCCAGCCGCGCCACCGGCCCGAGCGCCACGGAGCGATGGACCTCGATTTCAAGACCGGTCCCGATATCCGCCCCGAGGCGGTTGTCCTCGCCGGTGCGCGAGTAGCCAAGGTTCCCGTCCACGAACAGGCGCCCTAGCTTGCCGGCGGGCGGGCTCACCCGCAGCCCCGCGGTCGTGGAGGCCACGAACCCCTCCCCTCGCTCCGAGGGAAACCTCCAGTAGGCAAACGAGACCTGCGGCGTGAGCAGCGGCACCAGCGCGTACCCGAGGCGCACCGTCCCCTGCATCGCCAGATCCGAATACCGCAGCTTCTCGCGCTGATGATCCGACAGCATCGACCCCACCCCCGCCTCGACCCGGAGCGCCAGGCGCTCGGCACGGAAGGCGCTGGCGGAAGGCTCAGCGGCGGCATGGGATGACAGGGCAAAGAGGAGGAGGAAGGTTCGTAGGCTTCGCAAGATGGGATCCTTCGCGAAAATGCTTACCAACGTGGTGTCCTGACGATACAAGAAGAGCCACAGGTGCCCGAGGAGATGATCCATTTTTCCGTTGCGAAGATCGTCCCCCCGAAAGAAGGCCATGAACCGATGCAATTCGCCTTTTTGGATGTCAAATCGTAACGCATGATAGCGCAATAGTTCTGAGAAAACGGATTGAATGCCGATGCGTACAGCACACCTTTGTATGAGGTAATTCCATCGATGCCGTAGCCAACATCCTGTTGATTCGCAAGAGCTTCCAGCGCAGGATGAGAGGTGATGCCTGATCCATCCAAACCCATCGAGAAGACCCTGGTTGGACCGTTGAAGGCAACCCAAACAAGATCTGCCGTCACCCTGATAGATGTTGGTTTTTGAGGATCACTCCACAGTATCGTTTCAGCTCCGCTACCAAGGTTTTGACGGCGAAGTTCGCCAGCTTTGGTCCAGTAGAAAAGGGAACCGCTACGGACGATGGAAAGAGAACTGTTGTCCTGAGACGGAGAGATGCCAGGCTCCACGTGGATTTTTACCTGCTCACCGGCCTTGTTGACAGAAAAGATTTCCTCGGAATCGGCAGAAGATCCGAAGAAGAAACGGTTGCTTTCGATTGCCAGAGGCATTGGAAATGAACCGACGAACGGCACCGAAGACACGTCCTTTGTGTTCAAATCAAATATGGTTGCATTGGTATTTCCAATAATCAATGAGGCCACATTCGTGGTGACATCGACCAAGGTTGCCACGTAAGGCGTTCCCGGGGATGGGAAGGGACTCATGAGAGGTTCAGGCGCAACCCCGTTCACATTTCCCTTGCTAAACGTTAGGTTTGCGCCGTTGATGAAGAAGATGTCGTCCGCGTGTACATCAAATTGGTACTCGCTGTAAGCATTGGCGGTTTGATAGAGCGCCACACCTCCACAACGACCGTTATCGCAACCCGCGGCACCGCAGTCATTTCCGCATATGCCACAATTGCTCTTGTCGTTAAGAATGTTTATCTCGCAACCATTTTCAGATTTACCATCGCAGTCGGCCTTGCCTGAAGGACATTCAAGCTGACAAATACCTGCGATGCACTGGCCCTTCTCCCCCAGGAAACCATCTGTGCAGAAATTACCACAAACACCACAGCTGTTTGCGTTATTGATCAGGTTGACCTCGCAGCCGTTGCTGGCCTGGCCGTCGCAGTTGCCAAAGCCGGGCTGGCAGGCGATGCCGCAGACGCCGCCGGTGCAGGTGGCGCTGCTGTTGGCGCCGCCGGGGCAGACGGTGCCGCAGCCACCGCAGTTGCTGGCGTCGTTGCCGGCGGTGCTGGTCTCGCAGCCGTTGGCCAGGTTGCCGTCGCAATTCCCGAAGCCCTCGTTGCACTTGATCCCGCAGACACCGGCGATGCAGGTGGGGGTGCCGTTGCCTCCGGGGCACACGTTGCCCACCTTGCCGCAGTTGAGCGGGTCCGCGTCGGTGCTGACAGGGACGCACAGCTTGCCCTCGAGCTTGGTGCCCTGGCCGCACGTGATGGCGCCGCCGTTGCCGGTCGGCTTGCAGAGGTCGTCGACGGGCTGGGTCTCCGCGCCGCAGCTCAGCGGGGTCTTCGGGTCTGGCTTGTCACCCAGGATGCAGGTGACCCCGAACAGCACCGTGCCAGGGCCGCAGGAGACGTCGTTGCCGCCGTTCTGGGCGTCGGGCACGCAGACCCGATCCACCTCCCGGGTGCCAGGGCCGCAGACGAGGGCGGTCACGCACTGCTTGCCTTCGAGCACCGCGCCCGGACCGCAGAGGATGCTGCCGTCGGAGCCGTCGGGCGTGCAGACGCCGTTCACCGCGGTGGTCCCCGGCCCGCACTGGAGCGGCTGGCTCGCCGGGGGCTTGGAGCCCGGGACGCAGGTGTTGCCCTGGAGCACGGTGTCAGGTCCGCAGGTGACCCCGTTGCCACCGCTGCCAGGGGCCGCCACGCAGATCTTGTCGACCTCGACGGTGCCGGGGCCGCAGGTCACCTCGCTGGGCTTGGGGATGCAGGCATCCCCTTGCTGGATGGTGTCGGGGCCGCAGGAGATGGTGGCGCCGGAGCCATCAGGGACGCACGTATCCCCTTCTTTCCTGGTGCCAGGGCCGCAGGAGAGCGGGACTCCATCCTGCTTGGGTCCCACGACGCAGGTGGTACCTTGCAAGAAGGTGCCGGGGCCGCACTTGACCCCGTTGCCGCCGTTGTTTCCGTCTGCCACGCAGACGTTATCAACCTGCACGGTGCCGGGGCCGCAGGTCACCTTGGTCGCCTGGACGCACTCCTTGCCTTCCAGCACGAGCGGTGGGGCGCAGGAGATGGTGGCGCCGGAGCCATCGGGGACGCACGTATCGCCCTCTTTCTTGGTTCCAGGGCCGCAGGTGATGGGCTGCGCCGGGTTCTTGACCCCCACGACGCACTTGGTGCCCTCCAGGACGGTACCAGGGCCACACTTGATCCCGTTGCCGCCGTTGTTTTCGTCCGCCACACACACCCGATCCACCTCGACGGTGCCGGGGCCGCAGGTGAGCGCGATGGCCGGGAGCTGGCAGACGTTGTTGACCTTCTCGAGGCCGGGCCCACACTTGATGTCCGGAGCGCTTCCTCCGGCGGGGACACAGGCGCCGTCCTTGATCTGGGTGCCGGGGCCACAGGTCACAGGCTTGTTCGGGTCTTCCTGGCCGGCGACGCAGGTGTCCCCCTGGAGCACGGTCCCCGGGCCGCAGGAGACCTCGGTCCCCTCGGGCACGCACACCTTCCCGGGGGCCTGTACGGTGCCAGGCCCGCAGGTGACCACGCTGCTTGCAGGGAGGCACTGGTTGAGGGTTGCGTCGAGGGCGGTGCCAGGGCCACAGGTGATGCCCGATTCGCCATCGGCGATGCACTGGCGATTGACCTTGTCCAGCTTGGTGCCGGGACCACATTGGATCGCATCGCGCGGCGTGGAGATGCCAGGCAAGCACCGCTTGTTAGGCTCGTCGAGCCGGGTGCCCGGCCCGCAGGTGATGCTATCCGTTGGGAGACAAAGCTTTTCGACCTCCTTGGTAGCCGGACCGCAGGTCAACCCTCCGTCCGCGCCGCCTGCGCCACTGATCCCTCCGCCCCCGCTCGCACCACCCGCACCACCCGCACCACCCGCACCACCCGCACCACCGGCGCCAGCGTTGTTGATCGGATCATCACCGACCACGGAATTTCCCCCACAACCAGCAGCGGCGAGGAGAAGCATCGAGGAGAGGACGAGCGAGGGAGAGCGGCGAGAGGTCATGGCTGGGGCTCCATCAAGGGCAGCGCGGAGAGGGGCGCTGGCGGATCAAGGGCTGGGGCTGGTTTGCCAGGGAAATGACCGGCACCTGGACATCCGTCACAAAAAAATTGACCCACTTCGATCCCGCGGGACCGGGTTCTTTGGCAGGGCGGCCTGGTGTAAGGTGGCCGGTGTTGATGGCCTGCACCTGCCATTCGGAGCCCCCGTGAGCCGAGCCCGCCGGGGGGCCTGGCTGCTCCTGGGGCTCCTGCCGCTGCTGCATGACCGGGAGACGCGAGCGGACGAGGGAGCGTCAGCGCCTTTCGGTCTGGTGTACAGCGTGGATGCCCCTGGCGAAGGCTGCCCCGAGGAGGGATGGTTTCGCGAGCGCATCGAGGCGCTTGCACGCCGGAGCCTCTTCGGGAAACCAGAGGAAGAACGGGGCGTCCTCTGGGTGCTGCTGAGGCGGGTCGATCGGAGCCTGCGGCTGGACGTGATGCTGCGCACTCCCGGTGGGGTCCAGGGGGTACGGGGGTTCCAGAGCGAGGAGCAGACCTGCACGCAGCTGCTGGAGGCCGCCGCGCTCTCGCTGAGCATCGCGGCGCTGGCCACCTTGCCCCCTGCGCCGACCATGGCATCCGCGTCGGCGCTGCCTGTTGCGCCGCCACCGGCCTCGGTCCCGGCGCAAGGAGCAACGGGGGGGGCACCGGTGGCCCCGGCGATCCGGGCGCAGCCTCGCTACGAGCTGGAGCTGGGGCCGGCGGTGGTGAGCGGCTGGGCCCCTTCCTTCACGGGGGCGGCGGTGCTGGGGGCGGGGATCCGGTCCGGCTGGAGCACGCTGGGGGCCGAGCTCCGGCTTCTCCCTCCCAAGCGCCGGGGAGATCTGGAGGTCCAGTCGGCGAGCCTCGTGCTGCTCCCGTGCGCACGGCTGGATGCGCTGGGGTTCTGCGGTGTGGTGGCGGGGGGGGTCTGGTCGGGGGGCCCGGCGGAGCAAGGGCGCTCCCGGGGGGTGCTGGGAGGGGGGGG
>JALOQB010000322.1 GCA_025453595.1 Polyangiaceae bacterium | reverse complement strand
GGTGAGCTTGCGCTCCTCCTCGGTGCGAGGGGTGGACTCGTGGCGCCGCGTCTCGGGGGCCATCTCCGGCTCTGGCAGCGCCTTGCGGTCGGCCTTGCCGTTGGGCGACAGGGGCATCTGCTCCAGGGTCACGAAGGCCGAGGGGACCATGTAATCCGGCAGCTTTCCCTGGAGGAATTCCCGGACCTGGGCCCGCTTGATCTGCTGGCCAGGGCGCGGCACAAGGTAGGCGACCAGCTGCCTGGAGGTACCCTGGTTGCGGGCGATCACCAGGGCTTGCCCCACCGTCGGGTGCTGCATCATCGCATGCTCGATCTCGCCCAGCTCGATGCGGAAGCCCCGGATCTTGACCTGGAAATCGGCGCGGCCAAGGTAATCGATGACGCCGTCGGAGCGCCACCGGCAGACGTCCCCGGTCCTGTAGAGCTTGCCCCCGGGCCGGAATGGATCGGGCAGGAATCGCTCGGCCGTCAGCTCGGGTCGGTTGACGTAGCCGGCGGCGACGCCGACGCCTCCGATGTAGAGCTCCCCGGGGAAGCCCACGGCGACCGGCTGCATCCGCTCATCGAGGATGTAGAGCTGGATGTTGGAGATGGGGCGGCCGATGGGGACGGTGTGGCCCTGCTGGTCCCGCTGGCAGCGCCAGGAGGTGACGTCGATGGCGGCCTCGGTCGGGCCGTACAGGTTGTGGAGCTCGGCGGTGGAGCACTCGAAGAATTTTCGCTGGTGCTCGTTGCTCAGGGCCTCGCCGCTGCAGATGACCCGGCGCAGCGAGGTGCAGGTGTCGACGCCCCCCGCTTCGAGCCAGAGCTGGAGCATCGAGGGCACAAAGTGCAGGGTGGTGATGTTCCGGGCCCGGATGATCTGGGACAGGTAGTACGGGTCCCGGTGCCCCCCGGGCTTGCTGACCACAAGGCGGGCGCCCGCCATGGTGGGCCAGAAGAACTCCCAGACCGACACGTCGAAGCTGAAGGGCGTCTTCTGCAGCACCGCGTCGGAGGCGTCGAGCCGGTACTCCTGCTGCATCCACCAGATGCGGTTGCACACCCCGCGGTGGTGGTTCATGACGCCCTTGGGCCGCCCGGTGGAGCCCGAGGTGAAGATCACGTACGCGATGCTGTCGGGGGTGGCCAGCCGCGGCAGGTTCGAGCCCTCCTCGGCCTGCAGCGCGCCGACCATCTCGTCGAGGACCAGCAGCGGGGCCGAGGCCCCCTCGAAGAGGGCGGTGAACTTCTTCTGGGTGAGCAGGGCGCTGGGGCTCGCGTCCTGGAGCATCGCCCGGACCCGCTCCTCCGGGTATTCCGGATCGATGGCGACGTAAGCGCAGCCCGCCTTGAGGGCGGCAAAGAGGGCGACGACCAGCTCGACGGAGCGCTCCAGGGCCACCCCGACGAAGGAGCCCGGGGCCGCGCCGCGCCGCTGGAGGTGCCGGGCGAGCCGGTTGGCGGCCTGGTTCAGCTGGGCGTACGTGAGGGTGGTCTGCTCGAATTCAAGGGCGCAGGCGTCGGGGGTCCGGGCCACCTGCTCCTCGAAGAGCTCGTGGAGCAGCTTGTCGGCGGGGAAGGGGGCCTCGGTGCGGTTCCACTCGACGAGGATCTGGCGCCGCTCGTCCTCGGACAGCAGCGAGAAGGTGGTCAGGGGCGAGTCGGGCGCCAGCGCGGCCTGCTCCAGGAGCCGCTCGAACTGACCCGCGAGGCGCTCGATGGTCGCCGCCTGGAACATGTCGGCGCTGGTGTTGAGCCAGCCGTCCAGGATCGACCCCTGCAGGACGATCTCGAGGAGAAAATCGAAGCGGGAGAAGCTCCGGGGGAGGTGCACCTGCTCGAAGCTCAGCTCGGGGCTCGAAGGGAGCCGGCTCTCCGGGAGGACCCGGACAAACGCCTGGAAGATCGGGTGCCGCGTCATGTCCCGCTCCGGGCGGAGGGAATCCAGGATGGTGTCAAGCTGGACACCGCTCCGGCGCCGGACCTCTTCAAAGCGGGCCTGCTCCTGCCGGAGGAGGAGGCGGAGGGAGAGGGAAGGGTCGATGTCGAGGCGAACGGGGAGGGAGTTGGCGACGGGGCCGACGCCGCCCTGGAGGGCAAAGCGCTGATCGTCGGAGAAGTCGACGCCGATGGCGAAGTCGCGCTGGTTGCTGTTCTGGGCGAGGAACCAGCGAAACGCGGCGGAGACGACGGCGAGTGGGGAGGAGGATTCTTGCTGGGCGAGGCGCTGGATGGCGTCGACGCTGGCGCCGGCGAGGGTGAGGCGGCCGCTGACGCAGCGGTGGCTTGGCGCGGTTGGCCTGGGGAAGTCGGAGGCAAATTCCAGGTTTGGCAGGTGCAAAAGCTCCTGCTTCCACCAGGCGAGAGGCTCTTGCTGATCGGAGGCGGCAGCGTTCACTCTTCCGATGAAGTCAGAATAAGAAGAGGCCGGCGGGACGGGCCCTGGTTCCAGGTAATGGCGGGCGATATCGACGGCCATCTGGTCGAGGGAGCCGGTGTCCGCCACGAGCTGATGGGCCTGGAGCAGGAGGTAATGCTCGTGGGGGGAAAGGGAGAAGACGGTGGCGCGAAGGAGGGCCTCATCGGAGACAAGAACAGAGGTTTCCAGCTCGTGCTTGATTGCTTTTTCCAGGGTTTCCTGGGTGTTTTCACCCCGACTGTCGAGGGTCACTTCGCGGAGGGATAGGCGGATGGTATCCCGTACATGCTGGTGGAGCTGACCTTCCTCGAAGGAGACCTTGACCCGGAGGGCCTCGTGGCGGAGCAGGAGGGCGTCGAGGGTGGCCCGGAGCCTGCTGCTATCCAGCTTTCCCTTGCATCGAAGGCAGAGGACCTCGGTGCTCACGGGGTTTCCGGGCTGGAGTTGTTCCAGGAACCATGCTCGCCGTTGGTTGGAGGTGGCAGAGAGGATGGTCGAGGTGTGCGTCATGGGCAGGTGGCTCCCGCGGGGTTCCCTGGGGGGGCAGGTGCGAGCTGGAGGGACCCGGAGTTAGGGGCCAGAGCGTAGCAGTGGTCCGCCGGACCTGGCCAGAATTACGGGCGTCCGGTTTGTGGTGAGCTCCCTTGGCGAGACCGGGGGAGTGGTGATACAAGGAGAGTCTTGAGGGTCATGCGCGTACCCTCCCAGGACAGAGGCAACACCATGACCACACCCGTCCAAGAAGGCGAAGTTCTCGCAGGGAAATTTCAGGTCGAGCGCGTCCTGGGGCAGGGGGGCATGGGGGTCGTGGTGGCCGCCAAGCACCTGCAACTGGAGCAGAAGGTCGCCCTGAAGTTCCTGCTCACGGAGGCGCTGTCGAACCAGGACGCGGTGCTGCGCTTTGAACGAGAAGCGCGGGCGGCGGTGAAGATCCAGAGCGAGCATGTGGCGCGGGTGCTCGACGTCGGCAAGCTCGACACCGGCGCTCCCTACATGGTCATGGAGTACCTCGTCGGCAGCGACCTGTCCGACGTGATGAAGATGCGGGGGAGCCTGGCGCCAGAAGAGGCCGTCGACTGGATCCTCCAGGCCTGCGAGGCCATGGCCGAGGCCCACAGTTACGGCATCATCCACCGCGACCTCAAGCCCAAGAACCTCTTCGTGATCCGGCGCCCCGATGGCTCCTCGGCCATCAAGGTGCTCGACTTCGGCATCTCGAAGTCGGTGGCTCCGGGCTCCGGCGACTCGGCGGGCCTCACCAACACCACCGCGGTCATGGGCTCGCCGCTCTACATGTCCCCCGAGCAGCTGCGCTCGTCGCGCGATGTCGATGTCCGCACCGACGTCTGGGCCCTCGGCGTCATCCTCTACGAGATGCTCGCGGGTCAGCCGCCCTTCCAGGCCGAGACGATGCCCCAGCTCTGCATGGCCATCGTCTCCGACCCCCCGGTGCCGATCGGGACCAAGCGCTCCGACCTGCCCCCGGGCCTCGAAGAGATCGTGCTCAAGTGCCTCGAAAAAGAGCCCTCTCATCGCTACGACAACGTGGCTCAGCTCGCCCGCGCGCTCGGTGAATTCGCCACCAACCGCGGGCGCATGTCCGTCGAGCGCGTCAGCCGCATCCTGCAGAACGTGGGCATCTCCGACGCCGGCGCCCCGGTCAGCGAGCGGCGCTCCGCGCTCCCCGGTGTCCCCGCGGGCTCCACCTCCACCGCCTGGGCCGACTCGAAGAGCAACCGCAAGATCCCCCTGGTGCAGCAGCCGGGCGTCATCACCGGTTCCACCACGACGTCCACCGATGGAGGCGGCACCATCAAGGCCGTCGCCGTCGCCGCCATCGCCCTGGGGGCCCTGATCGTGGGCGGCTTCTTCTACCTGAACAGCCAGAAATCCAGCAACACCGCGACCGCGACCCCCGCGGTCACCGCGCCTGCGCCGGTCCCGACCCCCACGGCCCCCGCCGTCAAGACCCTCAAGGTCAAGGTCACCGCGACGCCCGAGAACGCCTCCATCTTCATCGACAACGCCAAGATGGGCAGCAACCCGGCCTCCATCGACATGAAGGCCGATGGCTTCGATCACCCGCTGCGGGTCGAGGCTCCGGGCTACAAGACCGAGAGCCGCTTCGTGAAGTTCGACAAGGACATCGACCTCAAGATCGACCTTGTCGAGGAGCCCAAGAAGCCCGCCACCAACACGGGCGCGGTCCGTGTCGCTCCGCCGGTCAACACCGGCAAGAAGGGCCCCAAGGGCGTCGGTATCGACACGACCAGCCCCTACTGAACCCCCGGCGCCGAGGCCCCGATCGCTTGTTCTCGGTGAGCGCGAGGGGCCGACGGATCAGCCGCTGTCGATGGCGAGGCGCGGTGGTTCGCTCCGGAGATCCAGCACCAGCTTCGCCTTGTGCGCCGCGCCGTCGAGGGTCCAGGTCGCCTTGCGGCTGGTGTGGCCCTGGGTGATCAGCTCTTCAAGGTGGCGCTCGGTCAGCGATTTTTCGCCAAAACGGAAGGGGATGACCAGCTTGCAGCCCTCGCGCCAGCGGGAGCAACCCCAGGCCTGCTTCCCCTGGACGATCTTGCCCTGACCGCAGTGAGGGCAGAGCAGCGGGGATGCCTCGGTGGTGGGCGAAGCAGCGGCTTTGGGGCGAGGCGCAGCGCGGGGCTTGCGGGCCGGTGGAGGGGCGGCAGGAGCGGGCGCCCGGGGAGGCGCAGGGGTCGCGACGGGAGCGGGGGCGGCCGGGGGCGGTGGATCTTGTAGGGAAGTTCCGGGGGGGCCAAAGGAGAGGCGAACGTGGCCCGTGCTGTCGATCTCGAGGGCGGCCTGGAAGGGTTTCCCGGCCTTGGAGCGGAAGCCCTGGAGGGTCTGGGTGCGCCGGGTACGGAGGAGGACGGCGGCGAGCTTGGGGGAGATGTTCTTGCCGGAGAGCTGCTTCCAGAGCTTGAAGGTGCAGCGAGAGCAGGAGAAGGTCTTGAAGGCCTCGTGGACGGGGGCCTGGCAGAGGGGGCAAGGGCCGATGGCGGGGCCGGAGGAGGCCGCGGCGGCGACGACGGTGGGGGTGCTGGCGCGGACCTGAGCGACGACCTCCTGGATGTAGGTCGCGATGTCCTTCATGAAGCGGGCGCGGGGCTCCTCGCCGCGGGTCATGCGGACCAGGCGAGCCTCCCACTCGCCGGTCAACTCGGGGGAGGCGAGGGAGCGAGCCGGGAGCAGGTCGATGAGGGCGTCGCCAAGCGCGGTGGGGACCAGGCTTTTCTGCTGTCGTTCGAGGTAGCCGCGGCGGATCAGGGTCTCGATGATGGAGGCGCGGGTGGCGGGGGTACCCAGGCCGCGTTCCTTGAGGGCGAGCCGGAGGGCATCGTCCTCGATCTCGCGCCCGGCGAACTCCATGGCGGAGAGGAGGGAGGCCTCGGTGTAGCGCGGGGGCGGCCGGGTGCGCTTCTGAGCGTGGTGGAAGGCGCCCTGGAGGTGCTGCCCCTGGGAGAGCGGGGGGAGGCGCTGGGAGGCCTCTTCCTCGCCGTCCTTGCCTCGATCCGCGTCGTCGTTCTCGTCGAAGCCGGCCACCTCGCGCCAGCCGGACGACAGGAGGATCTTGCCGCGAGCAAAGAGGCGGTCCGGGGGCGGCGGCAGCGCCTCCAGGATGGCGTCGCGGGGCGGGGCCGGGTCAGGCAGGGGCGGGAGAGGAGCGTCGTGGCCGACCAGCAAGGTGACGTGGGTGAGGGCGAACTCGGCGTCGGGGAAGAAGGCCCCGAGGAAGCGTCGCACGATGAGGTCGTGGATGCGCTGCTCGTCCCGATCAAGCGTCGCGGGGGGGGCCTTGCTGGTGGGGATGATGGCGTGGTGGTCGGTGACGCGTCCGTTGTTGAAGACGCGGGGCGTGGGCCCGGGGGGCGTGGCCAGCAGCGTCGAGGCGAAGGGGGCGTAGGTGGCGCTGGAGGAGAGGGCCCGGAAGATCGAGGGGAGCTCGTTGCGCAGGTCGGTGGAGAGGTGCCGGGAGTCGGTGCGCGGGTAGGTGATCAGCTTGTGGCTCTCGTAGAGGGCCTGGGCGATGTCGAGGGTGCGCTGGGCCGAGAGGCCGAAGCGCTTGTTGGCCGTGCGCTGGAGGGAGGTCAGGTCGAAGAGCTGGGGCGGGGGCTGGCGCTCGGTCTTGCGCTCGAGGGACTCGACGCGAGGGCCCGTGGGGCCCTGGCAAGCGGCGAGGCGAGCGACCAGGTCGCGGGCGAGGGCGAGGGCCCCGAGGCGGCGCTGGCCCAGGTGCGCGTAGGTGGCCTGGAAGGTGCCGTGGGGGGTGGTGAACTGGCCGAGGACTTCCCAGTAATCGCGGGGGACAAATCGGGTGATGGTGCGCTCGCGCTCGACCACCAGGGCGAGGGTCGGGGTCTGGACACGGCCAATGGAGAAGAGCGCCCCGCCGGACTGCTGGCGGGTGCGGGTGGTGACCGCGCGGGTGGCGTTCATGCCGACGATCCAGTCGGCCTCGGCGCGGCAACGGGCGGCGTCCGCGAGGGGCTCGTACTGCCTGCCGTCGCGGATGGAGGCGAAGCCCGAGCGCAGGGCGCTGTCGGTCATCGAGGAGATCCAGAGGCGCCGGATCGGCAACCGAGCGCCTGCCAGCTCGTAGCAGTACCGGAAGATCAGCTCCCCCTCGCGCCCCGCGTCGCAGGCGTTGATCACCCCGGAGAACTCGCGGGAGCGGAGCAGCTCGCGGACGATCTTCCACTGGGCGTAGGACGACTTGGAGGGCTTGAGGCGGAAGGCCTCGGGCAGCATCGGCAGCGCGTCGAGGCTCCATTTTTTCCAGGCCTCCGAGTAGGCGCCGGGCTCCTCCAGCTCGACCAGGTGGCCGATGCACCAGGTGACCACGTGCTGGGGCCCCCGCAGGCACCCCTCCGCGCGCTGGTTGGCCCCGAGGACCCGGGCGATGTCCCGCGCGACCGAGGGCTTCTCTGCGATGACCAGCTCCATGGCGCGACTCTACGACGGGCCGGGTGCGGCGCCACCAGGCCCCGCGGGGTGATACGACAAGAAATGACCGAGGGTGGGGGTGGGTCGAAGGTGGGCTTGCCGTGGGGAGGCGAGTTCTCTAGAACCATCGAGGTTCGAGGAGCGCGGCTGCATGGTGCCCTTTGTCGGGGTTTTTACGTCGCTGATGGTGTCCCTGGCGATCAAGATTTACCTCGCTTATTTCTGTGCGCAGGGGGTCACGAGCCCGGAGTTCGAGGCCTGGTGCCGCGGGTCGCCGCTGGTGGCGGCGTTCTTCTGCCCGAGGGCGGAGGTGGGGCCGCTGGTGGCGTGGCTGAAGAAGCGGCTGGAAGGGCGCGAGTTCGTGAACGTGGAGGGGCCGTTCCCGTGGACGCACCACCGGATCCGGTTGCGGGTGGAGGCGATGGACGAGTGCGTGGTGGGGGTGCGTGTGGTGTGGGCGGGGGTGCTTCGTGGGAACCAGACGCGGCCTCCGTTGCTGGCGGCGCTGCGGGAGCTGGACGCCGCGGGGCTGGGGGTGGCCGAGCTGTGGCTGCACCGGGACCTGTACTCGGACGGCTCGGAGCTGAGCCAGGAGGCCACCTGGCGCGGGTCGCCGGTGGAAGGGGCCTGGTTCGAGCTGCGCTCGTACCCGGAGCTGCCCTTCTGGCTGCGACGCTTTGACGGCAAGGGGCCGCCGGAGCGCCGCGAGCGAGGGGCCGAGGTGGTGCAGCCGGTGGCCGAGCCGGCGCTGTCGTTGTGAGCGAATAGCAGCATCCCCCGGCGTTCACGCCGGGGTCCACCACGCTTCGGGTCGGACAAGAAACGACACCCCTTCTCTCTGGCTCTCGCTTGCCT